>JALRDR010000175.1 GCA_023262145.1 Planctomycetaceae bacterium
CCTCAGGCTGCGGCCGTAGAAAGGACGCATTCCGGATGCTGCGGCTGAGATACCGGCATAGTCCAGAATGGTGGGTGCCAGATCCGTAAAGTTGACGTAATCGTCGACATGTCGGCCGGGGACCTCAATTCCTGAGGGAAATCGCACGGCGAAGGGAATCCGATTTGAGTGGGGACTGGCGTATCCTTTCACACGGGGGAATGGCATTCCATGATCACTGGTCACGATAATCAGTGTGGAATCCAGCAGTCCGCGCGCTTCCAGTTCCTGCAGCATCAGGCCCAGATGCCGATCCGTGTGTTCGACTTCAAATGCGTAGTCCAGCATGTCATGTCGTACCGTCTCGTTGTCGGGCCAGAACGCTGGAATTTCATCGATGTCAGCGGGATTCAGTCCACCCCTGGTGGCTCCCGCCTGGTATTCGTAGCCGCGATGGGGTTCTGTACTCCCGTACCAGAAACACCACGGGCGCCCTTCCGGACAGGCTGCCAGAAAACTGCGAAAATTTCCGGCGTAATCGTTGTTGCTGATTGCTTTGGCGGGCGGCTGAACCTTCAGTTTCTGCCAGGGCTGCCCAGTCAGCTGACGATTCTCACCCGCTGCATTGCGAGCAATTCCGGGGCCCCAGCCCTTACCTGTAAATCCCATGTGCCAGCCGGCTTCCGTCAGCGCCTCGGGCCAGCTGCGGAATTTCGCCGGGAACATTGCCAGATGGTTCCCGGCTTCCTCCAGCTGCCAGAAGTTTCTTCCAGTGAGCACGATCGCGCGGGATGGGGCACATTTTGCCATTGGAGTCCACGCGTTCTCAAACAGCACCCCCTCACGTGCGACGCGGTCAAACGATGGAGTTCGAATCCACGGAGTGCCATATGCGCCGGCATGCAGCCCCCAGTCATCGGCAATGGCAAACAGGATATTTGGCGGTGTGGCGAAAGCATTCTGCTGAGTTGCCAGAATCACCAGCACCCCCGACGCGATGCGAAAAACCGTGCACATCAGGATACCTCGGTATTCTACTTGTGAGTTGTTGTAACGTCGTGCAGGCAGGTGGGCCGAATGCCGGTGACCATCTGCAATTTCAGCAGTGCCTTTTCTGCAGTGCGCCGCTGCAGCCCGTGCACTTTCTGACTAACGATCAATCGCTCCGGCGGCACCCCACGAATCCGGTTCACTGAGCAGTCTGGGAGAAACGGGCTGGAGTTGCTGATCGCCCTGCAACGCCATCCAGTAGTCAAGTTCTGTCCGCAACCGCTGCAGTTCTGCCTGAACCTCCGGCCTGTCGCACAGATTTATCTGTTCGGTGGGATCAGCAGCCAGATCATAAAGTTCTTCTGCAGGTCGCTGATGATAGCGTCTCAGAATTGCGGCGGCTGCCGGATCTGATTCAGCCGCTGCTTCCCAGGTTGAAAAGAAATCGCGTTGGCCCAGCCGCCCGGCAACAAGGTCAATGTGGGTTGTGAACGCATTTTCAGGACGCAGATTTCGAATATACTTCCAACGCTGTTCTGTCACACTTCGCGCGGGGTAAACATTCATACGATTGTCATTGGAATGCAAGGCGAAGATCTGGTTGCGATGGGCTTGCCGGGAGCCCAGCAGCACTGGCAGAAATGAGCGGCCATCGAGTCCCTCAGGAACCGTACCTTCCGCGAGTTCCACGAATGTCGGCAGCAGGTCCACCCAGCTGACCAACGCTGAGGACCGAGTACCGGCTGCAATCCTGCCAGGCCACGAGACAATCAGCGGGACACAGATGCCCGCTTCATAAAGATTCCATTTTGCAAATGGCCACTGAGCACCGTGATCTGAAGTAAAGATCACGACGGTATTTTCGGACAGATGCTGCCTGACAGCGGCAAGCACTGTCTGGAGGTCACGGTCAGCCGATTCCACAGCCGCAGCGTAGCGGGCACGCCAGATACGTGTGCGGGGAGTATCGATGCTGCCGGCCGGCAATAACAGCTCTTCAGGATGAATCCCGCTGGTGTCCTCCGGCCATGGGACATGCGGCCAGTTACTGCCGACCATCAGACATAACGGGCGTGAATCTGTCCTGCTGCGTTCAGCAAGGAAGTCGACAGCAGCATGAATTCCCGCATGATCGTGAAAGCCATCGTTGGCGAATACATCAAATCCATAGTCAGCGGTATGGCGATAGTGGGAGACCTTACCGAAGGCGGCTGTCTGGTAGCCAAGTTCCTGCAGAAACGAAGGCAGCTTGCGTAGTTCGGCGCGGGGCCGACTGTGGTTGGCTTCAGCACCGTTGCGAGCCGGCATCAGTCCTGTCAGCAGGGCTGCGCGACTGGGGGCGCAGGACGGTGATGCTACGTAGGCTCGGTCAAATGACATGCCTGCTGCTGCCAGTTGCCGGATGGCAGGTGTTCTGATCCCGGTGGCTCCCCACGGTTGTGAATCAAGCTGGCTGAAATCATCAGCAATCACAACCACGATATTGGGCAGTTCGGAGTTCCGGGCCGGTAACGGGCTGCAGAGAACGAGGAGTAAAAAGGTGTGGATCAATGCAGTGTATGCTGATGCCATGCGAAGCTGAGGCATGGGGTTTTGGTCTTCAAACGAGGGTTGCTGGCGTGGAAAGCAGCCGTGATAAGTCTAACCCTTCACAGATTAACGCAGCCGATGCTGCGATTCCACCGGGAGGCAAAAGCGATGGCCCCGGTCGGGACCTGAATCCCGGCGGGGCCGTACTACTTTCTGACGGTGTGTGGCAACAGTTCAATTCTGTGATTCAAACGGGACGCTCAGCAGTCGAGTTCCGTCGCTGGAACTGACCAGAAGCACCAACTGGCCCCGGCGAGCTGCTTCCTGCAGGCCCTGACGGAGATCATCAACACGCTGAAGATCCCGATTTCCGATTCGCGTCAGCACGACCCCCGGCACCAGTCCAAGTCGATCCGCGATACTTCCACGCAGCAGGTCTGTGACCACGAGGCCGCTGTCGATACTGATGTCCAGCTGCTCTGCCAGTTCCGGCGTCAGTGCGGCGACTGCTACACCAAGTTCCTCAATCCGACTGCCGCTTTCAGCGGCGGAGTTGTCAGCCATCTCCTGAGGAAACTCCGCGGCAGTGATCTGCAGTGTTTTTTCGTCCCCATCGCGCAGCACGACTATCCTGCAGCTGTTGCCGATCGGCAGTCGTTCGGCAATTGTCATCAGCTGCTGTCGAGTACGGATATCTTCTCCGTTCAGGCTGATGATGACATCTCCCGGTTCCATGCCGGCAGCAGCAGCAGGGGAATCGCCGCGGACACTCTCGACGACGACTCCGCGGGTGGTTGGAAGTTTCATGGCTCGAGCAATTTCGGGTGTCAGTTCGACCGGGGTCACACCAAGGTAGGCTCGACGTACGCGACCGCCTGCAAGTAGCTGGTCGCTGACCCAGCGGGCAAGACTGACAGGAATTGCCAGACTGATCCCATCGTACCCGCCGCTGCGAGTCTCGATGGCTGTGTTGATGCCAATCACCTCGCCCCGCATGTTGACCAGAGGGCCGCCACTGTTTCCCGGATTCACCGCTGCATCCGTCTGCAGGAATTCCTGTCGGACCGGAAGATTCTTCATGCCTCGCGACTTTGCGCTGATAATGCCCTGGGTCACTGTTCTGTCCAGTCCAAACGGACTGCCAAACGCCAGCACCCAGTCCCCAATTTCAACGTCGCGATCGTCACCGAGAGGGACGACGGGAAGAGCGTCCTCGGACTCAATCCGCAGCACCGCGACGTCCGCAAAATCATCTGAGCGGATATCCGTGGCCTTGAATTCCCGACCGTCGGCTAGGCCGACGTAGACTTCACCTGCACCACGAACCACATGCGCGTTGGTCATGATCAGCCCGGATTCCCTGATGATGAAACCGGAGCCTTCACCCGTGGCGATTTCACCGGAACTGCCCTGCCCCTGCTGCTCCTGCATTCTGCGCCGCAGGTCTTCGAAAAGATCCTCCGCCCCGCCCCCTCCGAACCGGCGACCAAACGGGAATTCATCCGATCCTCTGGTCATCCGTGGAGACGCGACGCGACGGGTAGTGCGAATTGACACGATGGCTGGCAGGGTACGTTTTGAGACCCAGCGAAATGCATCTGACAGTTCCGCCGCACGTGCCAGGCTTGCCGGCGGCGGGCCGGCGTCTTCGTCTGCTGCCGCCAGTGGGGAAAGAGTCCCCGCATACATCAGGACACCGCCCAGAATGCCACCGCAGAGTCCTGTACCAAGGATCGTCCACCTCTGAATCGACATCGCAAATCTCCCGATCTGACGGAATGAAATCGTCTGTTGAACTGCAGCCATACTGCCTTGCAGGCGGCCCTCACGGCCCATCACTCAAATTGAGCGGTGCAAAAGCGTTTCGAGACTACAGTTGCCGTCAGCGGCCTGATTCCGGACTGCTTTCAGAAGAATCTTCGAGATTCTGCGATTCCTGCATGTCAGGCCATTTGCCGGCAAATGTTCGCTGAGCCCGGTAAATGCCAACCGGGCCACTGCACAGCCAGGCAACGCTGCAACCAACGGCGATGTGTAGAAGGAACCCCGTAGCTGCGAGGTCCGGACTGTTCGGCAGAAACAATTCAAAAGCCATCAGGATACAGGCGAGGGGAGTATTGGTGGCTGCTGCGAAAACCGCGACGAATCCAATGGCCGCAAGCAGGTCCGGCGCAAGCTGCAATGGGCCGCTGAGGGCATTGCCCAGTGTCGAGCCGATGTAAAACAAAGGGGTGACTTCCCCGCCCTTGAATCCACTGCCGACAGTGACCGCCGTGAAGATCACTTTTCCGAGCCAGCTGAACGGGTTGGCGCCGTCCTGTGCGAAGCTGGACACGATGGATACGGAATCCGGTGTGGCAGGGTTGGCTTCAACGCCGAGACCGAGGTAATGGTTGTGCCCCACGAGCAATGTCATCAGGATGATGCAGACCCCACCGCCGCATGGACGCAGCAGGGGAATACGGATCAATCTCGCAAACAGGGTGTGCATCAGCCGTGACATCACTGCAAACAGTCTCCCGGCGAGGCCGAAGCAGACGCCAGCCAGAGCGATCTGCAACAGAATTGATGACCCGCCTCCACCGCTGGTAATCACATAATGGGTGTGGCGAATTCCCCAGGCCGTGGCGACCAGGTCGGCGATGATTGCAGTTGTCAGACAGGGAATGAGTGCACTCAGTCGCAGAGCACCAATGCCCGGCATTTCCAGCGCGAAGAATGTGCCGGCCAAAGGCGTTCCAAACACTGCAGCGAATCCGGAGGCCACCCCGCAGCTCAGCATGACCCGCAGTCGCTGAGGGCTGAGTTTCATGGTTCGGGACTGGAACGCGGCAAGGCTGGCCCCCATCTGGACGGCCGTACCTTCTCGACCAGCGGAGCCACCCGCGATATGGGTGAGCAGTGTCCCTGTCAAAACCAGTGGTGCCATTGCAGTCGGAACACCTGCACCCGGAGCAAGCATCTCATCGATGATCAGATCATTGCCACGAGCAGAAGAGCTTCCCCGCAGGTGGTAAAGCAGTCCTGAAATCAAGCCTGTGAATGGCAGCAGCAACAACAGCCACTGGTGACTCCAGTGCAGCCGGGTGACCAGATCCAGTAACCACAGAAACAAAGCCACCGCTGATCCAACGACAACCCCAAGAATCGTGCACAACGGCACCCAGATCTGCAGTTCACCAGTCAGCTTGCCGGAGGAGGGGGTGTGCATGGGCCTGAATATTCAGCTGAATGAAAAATCTTGTCTGGTATGGCGAGGTGTCAAGGTGACGTCAGTGAGCGGTCAACCAGGAGTCAGCTCATCCCCGTCAGTGCTGATCTGGCAGCAGTTGTGAGGAAACCTGGTGAAGACGCTGGCGTCTCTGGATGTTACTCGCGTCATTGTCATTCGCCTGCAGGTCAACGAGATTTGCCTGGCAATTGCGACACCCGACGGTAGTCAGGTGAAAACGAATGTACTCGGAATAATCCGGGTTGATCGTTTGCTGAAGGAATTGTCGGAGAATCGTACGATCTGGACAGCTGAGGCCCGCCCGCTGCCAGATTTCCCCGGCGGAGTGTCCCCCCTGATCGCGAATCTGCATGAGCAGGCTGACCTGCCGCCGTAGTTGTGAATCAACACGCAGCTGCGTTTCCAGGGCTGCCATCTGATCAGCCGGAAGCCGCTCGTCAAGCCAGTTCAGCAACTCCTGTTCACTCCAGTGCATGAGGCTGTTTTCCTGGTGCTGCTGTCCGTTGTTCGGCTGGTGGGGAGAAGCAATCCGTATGGTATCAGCAGCACCGCGGTATTAGTGAGGTCGGGGTGCGGTATGCAGCGTTGTGGTGCGTAACTGCGCAGGCCACCGTATCCCTTTACACACGTGTGCATGACGGGAGGCTGGATCAGGTCAGTCATGGGCAGCACAGATTATATCGCTGCCGCGTGGGCAGGGAATACAGACGCCATCAGGAGTCGCCAGAACTTGTCGATTCCATTGCATTGCTGGTGAATATGAGTTTTGGGTGCGGTGCAGCCGGCGGATTTGTCGAAACTCGGAAGCAGTGAGGGCTGCGATTTGGCGACTTGTTGTTCCGCCTGCTGCTGGCTAGATTTGACGAGGCACCTCAGAATTACTGTCCCGCTGCCCTACCTCGTCCGACATTTCGGTTTTCTGTTCCCCATGCAGTGACCGTTGACCAACTCCCAGGACCGGCGTCTCGTGCAATACCGAGTCTTCCACAACGCAGATCCCCCCCGACTGCACAAACTCTGGCATGTCTGTCAGCTTGGGCAGAATGCGGCGGAAGGCTTCCCCTGCGACCTGTTTGAGTTGTTTGCAGTATCTCAGGTGTACTTCGACAGAGCGGGTCTGATCATAGCGGAGAGCGAAGGGCGGATTGTTGGATTTGTGCATGCCGGATTCGCACCAAATGCAGATCAGTCCGGGCTTGATCACAGGTGCGGGCAGATTTCAGCGCTGATGGTGCATCCTCAGCATCGTCGTCGCGGCATCGGCAGTGAACTGGTCCGCAGGGCAGAGGCATATCTGCGACAGCTTGGTTCCGAAGTCGTTGAAGCCGGAGCTGGTCTGGATCGCAATGGTTTCTATTGCGGAATCTATGGAGGACTGGAGTCATCCGGGTTCTGTGCTGAAGTATTCCCCGGGCAGGAGTTTCTGGGACGGCTCGGCTATACGGCTCATGGTCGTACCATGGTTCTGCGTCGAGATCTGATGCAGGTTCGTGATCCGGTTTCGGCGCGACTGCTGCGGCATCGCAGAAGTCTGTCAATGGTGATAACGGATCGCAATCTGAGCGAAACCTGGTGGTGGTTCAGCCGATTTGGTCATCTGGATTCGCTCAGGTTTGACCTCCGCACACGATCGGATCAGCAGCTTGTCGCATCGGCCCAGATTATCGGAATGGACCTGTTCATTCCGAAGTGGGGGGTACGGAGTGTCGGCCTGCGTGGAATGCAGGTGCCGGAAGACAGTCGCAGACAGGGCTACGGGCAGTCTCTGATTCTGGAGATCTGCCGCCGGCTCCGGGAAGAGTCGGTGCAACTGATCGAGGCTCACGTGGATCATACAAATGCGGCTGCGGTTGAGACGTTTCGTTCCTCGGGTTTTGAGTGCCGTTCGGAACTGCTTACGTGGAAACGTTCTCTGACCTGAGCGTTGCATGGAATTGGTGTTCTCAGACGGCGGTCGGGCACGGTATCGCTCGTGCAGCAGTTCAGTCCTGCGTGCAATGATTTTTGCGATGAACCAGGAGCACTGCATGAACCTGCCTGACAAACTGCCTGAATGCTGGCGTGCTGTAATGGAGCAGCGTGAGCTTGCCGAAACAGCGGTGCAACTGCAGCGGTTTCTGGATCAGGAACGCCGCTCCGGTGAAATCTTTCCGCCGGTCGATCTTGTCTTCACCGCACTCGAACTGACTCCCCTGAACAGCGTGCGAGTTGTCATTGTCGGTCAGGATCCCTATCACGATTCCGGCCAGGCTGAAGGGTTGAGTTTTTCGGTGCCTGATGGAGTACGAATCCCGCCGTCACTGCGGAATATCTTTCTGGAACTGCAGCAGGACATTGGCCAGCCTCAGTGCCCCGGAGGCTCTCTGCGGGGGTGGGCCGAACAGGGTGTGCTGCTGCTGAATACGGTTCTGACTGTGCGTGCCCACGATGCGAATTCACATCGTGGAAGGGGGTGGGAAGAAATAACTGCGGCCATACTGCGTGCTGTCAATGATCGACCACGCGTTGTCTTTATTCTCTGGGGAGCAGCAGCCGGTCGACTGCGTGAAGGACTGAATGACCGGCATCTGATTCTGCACTCCCCGCATCCATCGCCGCTTTCAGCACGTCGCGGTTTCTTCGGAAGTCGTCCATTCTCAGCTGCAAATGAGTTTCTGCGGAAACATGGATACGGCACGATCGACTGGACTCGCACCGCAATCTCGACAACTGGCTGCGGCAGTGAGGATCTGCAGGACCGCTGACCACTACAGCATACCGCTGCGTTGTTCCCTGGGATGCTGACACTCCTGCTGAGCTTTCTTCAGTACCAGAGATGTGCTGTCGATGGCGTCGTGCATGGACCGAATCATACTTTGCATGGGAATCAGGTATTCGTCTTCAATGCGCCTGCTGACCGAATCATTCCAGGCGGAACGTGCGGACATCCAGGCGGCTTCCAGTTCCCTGAAGGCGTCTTCCAGCCTCGCTGCCGAGCTTTGAAAATCAACCCGCTTCATGTGCGACTTCCTGAAATGACGGCTCTTACTGCTGAGTAAACTCGGTCAGGTTTTCCGGGATCGGTTGTATCGTGCCGTTTCTGTCGACACAGGCAAGCACGGAAGACCCCTCGGCGAGCAGTTCTGCACCGCGAAACAGGCGGTACTGGTGTTCAAGTTTCACAGGGCCCTGTCGCAGCAGGCTGGTGTGCAGAACAAGCTGGTCGTCGTAGCGTGCCGGTTGTCGGTAGCGGACTGAAACAGATGCAACTACGAAGAACAACCCCAGTTCTTCCATACGGCGGTAGTTGCCTCCCTGAGCGCGAAACAGCTCAGTGCGGCCCATCTCAAAGTAGTTCAGGTACCGCGAATGATGCACACAGTTCATTGCATCCGTTTCGCTGTAGCGTACGCGAATTTCAATTTCATGTTCTGTCAGCATACAGGGAGTGCTTCCGTATGATCATGTGCTGGAGGTCTGTCAGCCCGACGCTGCTGTGACATCTCCGGAGTTTCGCCGTCCGGACCACTTGTGAAAGATGGCCCGTACTGCGATTGGCATAAGTCCAAGCAGAGCGAACAGGAGCAGCAGACGCAGATTCAGCAATGATGAAAGACCCTGATCTGCGATGATCTGAAGTGTCGGCACACTTGCTCCGGCGGCAACATAAACAATGGTGCCGGGAAACATGCCCAGCTGACTGACCCACCAGAAGGTCCTGAGCCTCATCGGCGTCAGTCCCATGATGATGTTGATCACGAAAAAGGGCATCAGGGGAACGAGTCTGAGCAGGAACAGATAGGAGGCACCATGGCGTTCCAGTGCCTGTTCGATTTCCTTCAGCTGTTCCCGGAAACGCTGTCGCACCTGTGCCCGAAAGAGCAGTCTGCTGATCAGAAACGCGCAGCAGGCGCCCGTCGTCGATGCGAAACTGATGATCAGCAGCCCTAGTGGCAGTCCGAAGACCCAGCCCACAACAACCGTCATACCAGCGGCAGCCGGGACACTGATTGCTGTGGCTGTCGCGTAAACAAGGAAGCAAAGCAATGAGCTGAGCAGCAGATTCTGATTACACCACAGACGCAGAGTGGCTTCATGCTCCGCCACTGCAGGCAGGCTGAGCTGTCCGTGCAGCAGCATGGCAGTGACGGCCATGAGCGTGATGCTGCAGATCAGCAGCAGGTTTCTGCCGGTGACTGAACTGATCCGAAGCATGGGCAATTTGTCCTGCCGGAAGTGATGTCGTTCAGGAGACGGATGTCTGTTGTCAGAGCCGGTTGGCTGTCCGGGTCACGCGGCGGTAACTTCAGCCAGATAATCCAGTCCCGCCTGGCGATCGGGGAATGGATGAAATGAAAAGTCAGCTTTGGAGTTCTCAAGGAGCATGAGTGACTTGAGCATCTGCTCCATGGTATCGGAAAGGCTGCAGAGCACTGACTTACCGCCATCCTTGTGGACGCGCTGCGACAGTCGAATCAGGATCCCGACAAATGTCGATCCAAAGTACTGCAGGTTGGAGAAATCCACGAGCAGGTGCCTGGTACTCGGTTGCATCAGCAGTCGATAGGCTTCGTTGTAGGCATCGCGAATCTCGGTGTCGCGAAATTCCATGAACGAGCCATGTGCTGTCAGAATGAGTACGTCCGCATGCTGTTCGAACGAGAAGATGGCTTTGTTTTCAGACATTAGGTGAAACTGACTGGTGATCGAAGTGAATAGGGGCGGAAATTCTGCTGCTGATCTTATTCGGGAAGGCCCGTCTCTTTCGTCTCTGGTCCCAGCCAGACGACCAGAATTCCCAGGACATAGATCCCGGCCATGGTCATCCCTGCTCGTGGAAAGTCATTTCCGAAGTAATTGATCAGCGTGGTGGTCTGGAGTCCCCCGATTGCAGCAAGGATTCGCCCGAAATTGAAGGCAAACCCCTGCCCTGTTGCGCGGACCGCAGTCGGGAACAGCTCCGGGAAGTACAACGGGAAGAAACCGTAAAAAGAAGAGGTGACGCCGCCTGCGAGAAACGCAGCGATCAGGAAACCGGAGCCAAAGCTGTCATGAAGTCCATAGAAGTACCACGTCGACGCCAATGAACCCACGCACAACGCGGCATAAGTAATCCGGCGGCCAAATCTCCCGGCAGCAACAGCTGCCAGAATCGTGGAAATGATGGCTCCGATCGCCATGGAAATCTGAGTCATCTCCCGGGGATATGCTGCCAGACGGCGGCCGAATATTGCCTGTGTCGGATTCTGCAACGGGAGTTCTGCGGACCATTTGGGAGCCCATTGTACTGCACCCCATGTCCCGAGAAGTGCGATGCCTGCCAGTGATGCTCCAAACAACATGCGGACTGTGATCTGCCGCGCCGTCTGGCGGGTAATGGTGCCGGAAGTGACTGAGCGTCTGAGGTATTTGCGAACAGGGTGCATGAAGCCAGTGAGTGCCACGATCAGTCCAAGCACTGTCAGGATAATTGCAGCGGTGCCGGGAAGCTGGAGCTGACTCGCGATGGGGGACCAGACAACGACGATCATAATGGCGCTGATGCAGCCGAGCAAAACGGCAAGCAGATCTGAGTTGCTCCAGTTGGAGGTCTTTCCGGCAGCATGCTCCTCTTTCCAACGCCCCGACTCCGGGACAAACAGGCGAATAAAGAAGATCAGGAGCGCCGGAACGGCCCCCGTGATCATCAGGAACCGCCAGGCGGAATTGCGAAGCAGGCTGTCAGCTGACTCTGCGTTCAGCCCGATCTGCAGCAGGACCGACTGGATCTGGTCAATGACCCGAGCCAATTCCATGCTCAACACGGCCACCAGCAGAAACCCCACGTTGGCTGCTGACCCGATCAGACCGGCGATAAATGCCCTGCTCTTCCCGGGCCAGATCTCATTTACGAGTGCAACACCCAATGACCATTCCCCACCCATTCCGAGGGATGCAAAAAATCGCAGTCCAGCAATATGCCATGCCTCGGTCGCAAAGCCGCACAAGCCCGTGAACAGTGCGTAGGTGACGATGCTCAGCGACATCGCTCGGACGCGGCCAATCTTGTCACCAAGCCAGCCAAAAAGCACACCTCCACTTGCCGCTCCAACAAGAAACACAGCCATGATCACTCCGAACCACTGGTCCGAAGTCGTGGCGGAGCTTTCTCCCAGAAGTTCCTGAAGGGCCGGCTTGCCGGTGAGCGGAAACAGCCCCATTTCGAAACCGTCGAACATCCACCCCAGCAACGCTGCGGTGAGCGTTGCCAGCTTTGCTCCGCAACCGGGCGGAGGGGCTTTTCCGGACGACTGCGGTTGTGGGTCTGTCATGCGATGAACTCTTTCTGCTGAGTTACCTGTGTGGTGCGCGCCAGCCATGACAACTTTGAGAAGTTCCTGATCAATCGGGAACACTAACCGGGAAGCCTACAACAGGTCGGATACGGAAACTACACTCCCGCCCATGTTTTCGGAATCAAGTGCTGCTCCTGCTGTCTGAACTGCATCCCGGGGACTCCTGCGGTGCTTCTGGGTGCGAGACGCATCTTTCGCCATTCCCCTTGTGATTCCCGCAGAGTCATTCCCGCAGATCAGCAGCATTTGCTCAGAATTGCCCCCCCTGGAGTAATCCATGGCGAAATCAGTGTACGAAGTAATCATCGGTCTGGAAGTGCATGCCCAGCTGAAGACTCAGTCCAAACTTTTTTGCGGGTGCAGCACCCAATTTCGCCCCGATCAGCCAAATCAGCAGACCTGTCCGGTCTGTCTGGGGCTTCCCGGAGCTTTGCCGGTGATGAACCGCGAAGCGTTTCGATTGTCGCTCATGACCGGCCTGGCACTGAACTGCAACATCGCTGAACAGACACGCTGGGACAGGAAGCAGTACTACTACCCCGACCTCCCCAAGGCCTATCAGATCAGTCAGTACGACCAGCCATTCTCGAATGCTGGCTGGCTGGAAATCGCGGGTGATCAGGACGGTGGTGAGCACCGCCGCATCCGGATTAACCGAGTGCATCTGGAGGAGGATGCTGGTAAGAACATTCACGATGAATCAGGCCGTGGAGCTGACAGTCGAGTTGATCTGAATCGAACCGGCACTCCCCTGATGGAAATTGTCAGTGAACCGGATCTGCGATCCGCTGCAGAAGCGCGGCGTTATCTCGAGTCCCTGAAGTCGTTGCTGCTGTTTCTTGGAGTTTCCGACTGCAATATGCAGGAAGGCAGCCTGCGGTGTGATGCCAATGTGAATCTCCACCTGCTGGGTCCCGCAGGGGACCCCATCGCCACACCGATCGTTGAACTCAAGAACATGAACAGTTTTCGCAATGTCGAGCTGGCTATTGAGTACGAAGTGCGCAGGCAATATCAGCTGTGGCAGAAGACAGGTCATGTCAAGGGAGACCTGCCCAAGCAGACACGCGGCTGGGATGCTGAAAAAGGTGTGACATTCGGGCAGAGGGAAAAGGAGGATTCGTCGGACTACCGCTACTTCCCCGATCCGGACCTGCAATTTGTGCTGACAACGCCTGCTGAGATTGATCAGCTGCGGAGCGAGCTACCTGAAACCCCCGATTCGCTCAAGGAGCGATTCTGTCAGCAGTTGGGCCTGTCGGAATACGATGCTGGCGTCATCCTTGATCAGGGACCCGAATTCGCCGCTTATTTCGAACAGGTGCAGCAGACATGTGGAGATGCCAAGACTGCAGCCAACTGGGTGACACAGGATGTATTGCGAGATTTACGGAGCCATGGGGTTTCGATTACACAGTTTTATATGAACGCCGGTACACTTGGCTTCTTGTTGGCTCAAGTGGTGC
>JALRDR010000176.1 GCA_023262145.1 Planctomycetaceae bacterium
TGCCTCGCACAACGAACACCCGCTGTGACAACCTTCGCAATGATCCGCTGGTTCCAGTCTGCAGCCCTCAATCAAACCCCTGCGACAGCGCAGCTGACAGAACTGGTGGAAGGCCTGCGGGGCTCAGCCCCTTTATTCACACGTCAATGTGCGTACTGGTTTCTACAACAGATTCTGAACGATTCGCTGCCCCTTTACTCAGTGGATCAGCCTGAACGTCGCGCAGGCATCGCCGACATCACAGAGAAAGTGCAGCGCTGGCAGGAACTGAATCGCTGAATCAGACAAACACGAATGGCGTAAACGCATCACTTCGCAATGGCCTGCTGAAGTACCCTCAAGAGGTGTCTGCTGCAGGATTCCTGTCCGCATGTAATCATGCCGGCCATGATCTCCGGACCGGGGCACTGCTCTGCCGGATACAGCCAGGCATCCGTAACGCATTGCCATGCTGGACATTGCAACTTACTTCTCTGTTCCAGTACGAAGTGCTGGCCTGACAGACTCAACACCCCACTGCAGGCCGTTTGCTGAAGCTTCCCAAATCATACCGCCCGGTTCAGGAGCGGGACATCCACAATTGCTGGTTGCACCGGTTGCGGCGATTCTCTCGACGAGACCGAGAAATCAAGATTCGCGGAAGTGGCGTTTTTTTGAACACCCTATGTGCCCGGAGCCCACACGATTCATGGCGACACAGCTGAGCTTTGCGACATCATTGCATGTCACTGGTTGCAATGGCGCGATGGCACTTCCGCTGGAGCGAATGCCCCTGGCTGCTGCAGCCATCTGAATACAAACAGGAACAAGCGGGAGTTTGTTCGGATAACTCCACCGCCGCTGGATTTACTGCTCGGCAATCGGCTATTGAATTCATGCAGCTTGGCCAATTTCATGTCACAATTCTACGAAATCAAAGTCTCCGAAGTGAGCAGTCAGACGCGAAGCGACAGCATTCGCGTCTCCGTGGTTGTTCCGACTTACAATCGTCCCGAGTCGCTGCAGGCATGTGTCACCGCACTGCTGCGGCAGAGCTATCCCGGCAGAAACTCTGAAATCCTGATTATCGACGACGGCAGCGAACCGGCGTTGACAGCAAACGCCCTGCTCTCAGGCGGCAAAGTTGACTCTGAACTTGCCGAAATACGTATCATCCGACAGCAAAATGCCGGCCCTGCAGCAGCTCGCAACAGGGGAATCCGGGAAGCTCGCGGTACTCTGATCGCGTTCACTGACGATGACTGTATTCCGTCACCAGACTGGCTCAGTCTGCTGGTACAGGCATACGATGAAACGCCCGGTGCTCTGCTGGGAGGGCTGACCAGCAATGGACTGAATCACCTGCTCTTCTCAGAGGCCAGCCAGCTGATGCTGGACATGCTGTATCGTTATTACAATCGCGAGCAGAACTCTGCAATGTTCCTGACCAGCAACAACTGGCTTTGTGCACGTGAACAACTGCTGAGTATCGGAGCCTTCGATATGCAGTTTCGCGAAGCAGCCGGGGAGGACTGGGACCTCTGCGCTCGCTGGCGTGAAGCCGGGTGGAATATGCGCTGGGTGCCCGACGCTATGATTGAACATCGCCACGCGCAACGCCTCAGAGACTTCTGCCGCATGCACTTTCGTTATGGCAAAGGGGCTTACCGCTTCCACAAGCAACGCAGCGTCTGCAATAAACGGAACTCAGACAGCACGGGATCCTTCAACAGACATTTGCCCCGACTCATTCCTCAGGCGCTGCAACGCTATCCCAGCTGGTCACGACGCCTGCAATTGCTGACAGCACTGGTCATCATGCAGTCCTCCGTCACCCTCGGCTACCTGACGGCATCAATGTCGCCCACCGGAACTCGCCAGTGAGCACTCTCTGCATCGCGCCACAGGAATCAGTCCGCAGGTTCAGCCAGGACATCGCGCCATCACACCGGCAACCGGGAAATGAATCCAGAGCGAATCCACCTGCAGTCCATTAGCGGTGACAATCTCACGGTAAGCAGCCAGCTGATCCGAAAATGTAGCTGCCTTCTTCCCGCAGGCTTCCGGCTTTATCGGAGCACTTTTGTGGTCGATGATCACAACTCGCCCATCCGGCAACTCCAGCAGCAGATCCAGGATTCCGTTCCAGTGGCCACCAGCCGCACACGGTGACGCCGCCGACATCTCTGTATGCCATGTCGCTCCTGGAAATCGCGCCTGCACCCATGATTCAAACCGTGCCCCCGCAGCAACAAGGTGTGTGGAGGAAAGACACCCGGTCATGTCATATGCCGAAAGGCAGCCTTCCGCAATCTGCAGCCGTCGCCGCTCATCACACGCTCGCAGCGAGGGAATCGCAGCCAGATAGCTGTGGATCGCATCTCCGAATGCAGACAGTTGTTCCTCTGATGGAAACTCCGCGACGGCACACCGTCCCGGCAGCTCTTCCAGTTCGAAGTCAGCGTGCCCCGTGACATCATGCACATCGCTGGGAGAATGGAATCGCTGCCCTGCTGCGAATCGACCCGCTGTTCGCCCCGCATCAATCCACTGCTCCGTGACTTCCTGCGGCAGACAGTACGCATCAGCCAGATCGGGATTCAGCTGGCGAATGACAAACGTTGTTTCAATCCCGGGCAACGCATGTTCGCCCTCGCCCAGATCCGGTCTGAGCAACTTGTCAATTGTTTCCAGTTTTTCCAGCCACGCATATTTTCCTTCGCGGTGAGCAAACACGAGCTTGTTTCCGGCACGCGTCGCACCAACGTACAAGAGCCGCAGGTTCTCCTCCTGCTGCCGTTGAGTCTGATGTTCCCCTTCGGGAGATTGCAATGCATCAGTCTCCAGACCAGTGCCGGTGCGCTGCGATCCAAACGGTCCGTCAGTTCTCCCAAACGGCCATGTCCAGCTGCGCAAGCTTCGTCCCTCCAGCGGGGATTCTTCCGCAGTTCCACCACCACTGACAACCGGCTTCCAGACATCTGCGTCGCGGTCCGAATTC
>JALRDR010000178.1 GCA_023262145.1 Planctomycetaceae bacterium
TATGGCACGACATAGTGGGGACCGATCGTAATATCGACCTGACTTTTGGCGTCGTTGAGATTAATTCGATTGTCCCGGAACCCAGCAGCATGGCGTTGCTTCTTGGTGGCGCGTTGGTGTTTGTTGTGCGACGGATCCGGAGTCGCCGAGCACGGCAACAGCTGTGTCAGCTGGGAATCGCTGGAGCGGTCTTACTTTGTGCAGGTTCGGTCAACGCCGGGGTGGTTGTCTACGACGTGAATCAGAATTCCGGGCTTACTGGTTTCAACACCGCGGCAGGTTCGCCAGGGGTGCTGGTTGATTTTGACAGCATCGCTGCTGGGACCGACATCGGCGGGACGACAATTTCCGGGATGACATTCAATGCGGTTGGCGCTCCACTGATTGTCGTTGACGGGAACTCCACTACGACCCCCGGCGGCTTCTCCGGTGTCAGTAATGCGTCGACGAATAAGCTGTACCCCACAAGTGGCCTGAATGTTCTGTCTCCTGGTGGTGCGACACTTGGCCCCGGGTTCAACTCTGCAGTAGAAAATGATGATCTGAGTCTGGTGTTTGATGTGCCTGTACTGGCCTTCGGTTTTGACCTGTTGTCGCAGTCTCAGGACGGAGGGTCCGGGGTCTCTGTTTCCGTCTACAACCAAAACAATACTCTTCTGTATTCAGCCCAGATTCCGATTTCCAGTATCAGTGGTGCAGGGTCTCCCGGAGGTGCAGATTTCTGGGGTGTGATGGCCACCGGGAGTGACCTGATCGGCCAAATTCTGATTGATGAGTCGGATCAAAATGCAAGTTTCCCTGACGCCAATATCGGTTTTGATACACTTCGTGTTGCAGCGGCACCTGCAGCTGTGCCGGAACCGTCCCCTGTGTTCCTGCTGGCCAGCGGGTTGAGTCTGCTGATGTGGACTCGATGGAAGCGAGCGAGAAACGTGGCCGTTGCTGCAACTCTTGTGTGCTGCGTTGTGCCAACTGCATCCGCTGGTGTGATCTATGACGCGGTGGCTGATTTTACAACGGTTTCCAATCCATCCGGAGTGTGGTCGTACCTGTATTCCGACGATACGGTGCGCGATGGCAGCTACAGTCTGTTTCCTGAGGTTGCCCCACTGGGGCCCGGGCCTGGCGGTGGCTCTTCCGTCTGGCACGCTGATGCCGGTGCCACCACCGCCCAGCGGCCTTGGGCTGGAATCAATACCACTGTCACTGGATCGGGTACCTGGCAGGTTGGTGAACTGGCACTGCACCCGGGGCAAAGTGGCGGCGGGTCTGGCGATGGCCTGGCAATCCTGACGTGGACCAGTCCCTTAACCGGGACGGTCGATGTGAACTATTCGCTGGCGATGGGACTTGCCGGCAATGTGACTTGGTTCTTTGAAAAGAACGACAGCAACAGCACGCTCGACTCCGGGAGTCTCTCCGGTGCATCCGGATCCGATTCCATCTCGTTGTCGTCGGTTTCCGTCACAACCGGCGATCGGCTCAGCCTGATACTGAATACCAACGGATCCGTCGGAGCTGACCTGGTGCGTCTGACGAACGCAACGATTGAGGCCGCAGCGGTCCCGGAACCATCATCGACAGCATGCCTTGTCCTGATGGGCGTTTGCTGGATGCGACGATGTCGCCGTCAGCGTGTCACCCGGCAGCCCATGGACACGTAAGGTCCCGTTGACTCATTCGTGCAGCGGACGGATTTTCCGCAGGCATGGCTCACGTCGAAGCGGAGATTCAATGCAGTCAGTAGGTTCAGTGTCACCGTGAGCAGTCTACAGCAAAACGTCGTGACACACGAAACCTCGCTGGATATGATGTCGAGCAGGCTGCCAGGTCGAGTCACAGCGTATTGGACGGTATCGTGGAGTTGTTTCAGAGTATCCGTGCCAGCGTG
>JALRDR010000221.1 GCA_023262145.1 Planctomycetaceae bacterium
ATCCACGCTCCCGCAACGACCGGATCCATTTTCAGATACGTCACTCCCAGCGGCATCACCACCCTCATCACTGCCGTAAATGCCATCGACAGGCCGATGGCCACTGACAACTCATCCCTCTTCGCCTTGCAGGCCGCCGCCGTGGCAATCGCTGCAGAAACTCCGCACACTGACATGTCGGCCGCAATCACCATATTGAGCGAGGCGGATTTCATCTTCAGAACCCGCTGACCAAACCAGAAGGTGCTGATCAGCACCACGGGTGTCACCACCCATGACACAAAGATTCCGGGAACCCCCAACGCCAGCAGCTCGTTGAAGAGGACCTCGGCGCCAAGCAATACCAGCCCCGTCTTGATGTATAACTCTGTGCGCATGGCCGGCTTCAGAAACTGAGGTGTCCCCAGCAGATTGGAAATCGCCATTCCTCCCAGAATCGCCCAGATGGCGTCACTGAAGCCGTACTGCTTCATTACTGACTGCGAAGACGCAACCATCGCCAGCAACCCCATCAGGAAGATGACCGGGAAAGCACGCACAAACGACGCGATGTCCCGACTGATGACTGCCACGGCCGCTGTCATCAGCAATCCCGTCACTGAAAACACCGTGAGCAGTCCGGGCCACAACGGGGTCGCCCCAGCCGGACAAAGACTGTCCAAAGGCGAATCGGCCCATTTGCCAGGCTTGACGATCAGCTTCTGCAGTGGCGAAACAATCACCTCCTGAGATCTCTGCTGATACACGGCTGCAAAACAGACGCAGAGAATGATACTGCCCAGAATGATGGCCCATGCATCGTCTGTCTGCAGAAAACCAGGTCGAGAAGAAGTGGTGGAGGAAGGTTCCTGAGCGGACATTGGTGCCCCGTGCGTAACTGCTGTTCCTGATGAGTGATCCCGTTTACAGAATTCTGCCAGACGCGTCCGCAGCGGAACACGTCAACAGCATCCGCAGGATAACTCAGATGATGTTCTCTGCGAACCCCACCACTCAGATGTCAGCCGGACCATGGACATTCGTCAACTCCCTGAATCTGTGCACCACAAACCATTCGTCAGAACTGCCGCCAGCCCGGCATTAAATGAGTTCCGGAGGAAACTGCATGCGGCCACGAACAGGAACTGGAAGCTCCGACGACGGGGACTGCCAGAGTCCACCGGGAATGCCGGATTCCAGCAGGATCGAGAAGAACGGAAAACAGTCGGTGCAGGGGAATTTCCCTCGCCCAGGGCTACTGGACAGAAGCGACAGATGGGCCGACACGGCCCTGTTCGGCAGTTACTCTCCGCGTAACGGCCCCTGCAGCCACGCTGAACAGGCCTCCCAGTTCTGCGATCCAGACGCAGCTGATTCCATAACAGGACTCCCGGAATGCTGCGTCAAACAAATGGAACCCCGACGCGTGATCCGCATAGTCAAATGATGTTGCTCGAACGAAGACGATGCCACACAGCGCCGATAATCCGAGGATTGCAGGAAGGTTCTGCTTCAATCTGGCACGGGCAAGCCACCAGATGCCCCCCAGCGTCGTCAAGCCGCCAGCGGAGGCGAACCCCCCAAAGACGAGCATCCGGCTCTGGCGATTCTGATACCAGCCCTGTGACTGTGTGAGTTGTCGTCCGACATCAATGAGTCTGCTCTGCAGATCAGCGTACTTATTCAACCCAAAACTCAGCAGGATCAGAAACATCAGGAGCCAGAATGCGGGGGTTGATTTCTGCCCCTGTGTTTTTGCAGCCAGTTCATGCACCATGGCTCGGACACATGCCATGGCAGCAACACAACACAGCCCCAGCGTAAGCCAGCATATGAAAGGCGGGTCCCCCAGTCTGTCCTGTTCCAGAATCAGCGTCATCCAGTAACCCTGGCGGAATACGGCTGCGACTTCTGCAACTCGTGCTCGAACAGAACCGGAACAGGGTATTTGTTCAGCCCGGACCAGCGCCGCCATGGCCTGATCCAGTTCCTCGCGATCAAACAGTCCCGGAACCTGGTTCAGCGGGTCGTCACTATAGGACG
>JALRDR010000352.1 GCA_023262145.1 Planctomycetaceae bacterium
TGGCATACCGGGCATTCCGCTGCCCATACCCGGAGCACCTGGCATACCGGGCATTCCGCTGCCCATTCCTGGAGCACCTGGCATACCGGGCATTCCGCTGCCCATTCCCGGGGCACCTGGCATACCGGGCATTCCGCTGCCCATTCCCGGAGCACCTGGCATACCGGGCATTCCGCTGCCCATTCCCGGAGCACCTGGCATACCTGGCATTCCGCCAAAACCGCCCTCTTCACCGTAGCCTTCACCGAATTCTCCACCCATTCCAAAACCGCCGGCAGTGTTTGCAACAACTGCCATCGTTGGGCTGTATCCAGTGATTTTTGCGAGTGCCTGTCCGGAGACAACTGCTATCGCAGAGATAGCAGCATCTCGACTTTCGGTGGGAAGTGGAGCCGAACCATTTGTGATTGCGAGCAGCACCTGAGGAATCTGAATCGGATCGGATTCGAGATTACGAAACAGTGCGTAGGTGCCGATCTCTGTGGCTTCAGCGAGTTCCAGTGGAGTGCTGCTTTGGCCTGAAAAGATGGAGAAGATGGCCTGCCATGCAGCCGGACTGCCATTCTGGATCAGTCCCTCGAGGACTGCTTCAACTAACTTACGGTCGTCAAGCCCGCCTGGCCCACCGCGATTCTGCCCTGCTGCTCCGCCCATGCCCGGCATGCCACCCATGCCATCCATGCCCGGCATGCCACCCATTCCGGGGTAGGAAGGTTCTGATCCGTACTCACCGCTGAGTCCACCGGGCATCTGGAGCCCGCCTTCACCACCTCCGAGTGGTTCGCCACCCGGAGGCAACATTCCTGGGGGCCCGGAACCCAGTTGTCCGGACGGCGGCTGAAACCTGCCGCGCATGGCGCCAACACCCGCGGCGGACTGCCAGGCTGTCATGGACTCTGCCAGCATTGCATCGATCGTGCGGAATGGTGGAATGCTGTTACGGGACTGAGGCGGGGCAAGGGTTCCGGGACCTCCGGATGACGGCACGCCTCCGCCTGAGGAGGGAACTCCGCCGCTGCCAGGAGCACCCTGCAGCGACGATGAACTGCCGGGGCCTTTCATAGTGCCGGGCATTTGCCTTCCGCCGGAACTACCTGGGTAACTTCCGGGCGCCCCGGGAATACCTCCGGGGGCCCCGGGAATACCACCTGGCGCTCCGGGTAGACCACCTGGCATTTCACCCAATCCGCTATCTTCCCCGTAGCCCTCACCAAATTCGCTGAAATCTTCGCCGCCAAAACTTCCAGGAAACCCACCGGGTTGATTACCAGCGGCAGTGACCGGGCGTTCCCTGGCCGCCTGCAGTAGTTCGAGCAGTAGTCCGGGGAGGTTGACGTCGCCGGGGGCAGATTCGACGCGGTGGTTAATTGCCGCCAGCAGGCGGGGATCGCCGAATGTTGCTGCGGTTTTCATGTCTTCGTCTGACCAGGTCGTGACGTCGGCAGCAAGCGACGGTGCCGGACTAGCTCCGTTCATTCCGCCGGGTCCACCCATTCCGGGCATTCCGGGCATTCCGGGCATGCCCGGCATCCCCATTCCGCCACTCATGCCGGGAGCACCGGACATTCCGCCGGGCATTCCCATCCCGCCGCTCATGCCGGCCATCGATTCGCCCTCGGAGAAATCGTCAGGTGCACCCATGCCGGGCATTCCCGGAGGTCCTCCTGAGGACATTCCGCCGGCCATATTCTGGCCGGATCCCGAGGAGGCACCTGCAGCCCCTGGCATGCCGCCTGGAGCACCGTCACTGGGTGATGCCATGGTGGCTGGCGGAGCGCTGCTGTCGGACTGATTCGTGGCCGCCTGATCACCTGAATCATCCGAACCGCATCCAGGAGCCCAGAGCAGTGCGAGCATGGTGATTGCAGGAAGCAGTCGTGATTCGTGTGGTCTGACCGAGTGTGACAGCACAGGTGATCTCCTGTATTCAGTGTTGCCTGAACGATTCTGCTGACGGGAACGGACCAGTCTGCGAGCAGCAGGAAAACAGGCCGCGGTGGCTGCCACGACCTGGAATTCCGGAAGCAGTGAGGGTCTGACGCGGCGGGAGAGTTCGGGGGGGGCGCCCGAAACGAGGCGCACCTGAATTCAGAATCTGAATGCTGCGAAACCCAACCGCCACCCAAAGCCCGATTATATCGCCAAATCCGGACCTTTGGCGAATGATGTGACTTTCCAGCCTGTGATTTTGGCCGAATCGAAGGTTTCCTGCCGGACGACAGCGACTTTTGTTCATTTTTGGAGACTCCGGACGAATTCCTTCCACGAGATGTTCCGAGAAACCCGTAATATTGAATGAGTGGTGTATCCATTGTTGAGTGTTCACCGGCTGAATGTGAAAATGTCTGCGGGAAATCGTTTCAATATCAGACTGCTTGCGCTGCTGGTTGCCCTGCCTGGGGTAATCTCATCCGTCAATCGGTCTGTTCACGCTTCCTGCGGAGATTACCTGCATACCCGATTCGGTCCTCCTGCCGGAGCAGCAGCAGACATCGTCGTCGGCGTTCGCAGTTCGGAACTGGTGCCATCCCGTCATGCTGAACTGCTGCGTTCTCTGCGGCAGCAACTGGCTGCCACCAGTCTGACTTCTGCAGTGTTAGCTGGCGATCACCAGGGCCACCCGGACGCACGGCCAGCGGGATGTCACGGACCGGAGTGCGGACAAAGGCGCACGCAGCCCCCGGCGTTGCCGGTGGTGCCGTGGCAAAGCCATGGCCGTGTGGATGCCGTTCCACCGGCTGCCGGCTGGTCAATGCTCATTTCCAGGGCTGCTCCGCATCGCAGTGGCTCACAGCAACTCCCGGACTGCGTTCAGCCGCGTCCCGCCACGCCTCCCCCGGACCCTTGCGCTGGTCCGGATCCAGCCATGTAATGGTGCTGTCGGGGCTACTGGTAGTGCCGGTTTCAGACCGGTTTAAAAGACAACTGCCACTGCCTGCCTGCTGCACATTACGGGGATGAAGTACTGCGTCAGGACATCCTTCGTGATCATTGTGATCTGAGTCTGTCGCAGATGCCTGTCCTGCTTCCGCAGCCGGACAGCTCCTTCAGCAGCGTTTGGCATTTCAGTTTGGGGAGAGTGCAGATGTCATTGGAGCCAGTGGCAACCGCCGCAACACCGCGGCCCGTAGTGCGACGTGCAATCGGGCCGCGCCTGCGAATTGTATTTTACGTGGTACTCGCGCTGCTGGCAGCGATCGGTGCCAACAGCCTGTATCTGGCTGGAATCACGCTGCTGCAGTTCTGGACCGGGCAGACGTACGAAGACTACTTTTACACGTGTATGATTGGCATGCACATTTTGCTGGGTCTGCTGATCGTGGTCCCCTTTCTGGTGTTCGGCCTGGTCCATATGCGGAACACGAAGGATCGCAAAATCCGTCGAACGGTCATGATCGGCTATGTGCTTTTTGCTGTTTGTGTTGTGGTGCTGGTGACGGGGTTCCTGTTACTGCGGCAGGTGCTGGATCTGAAGAATCCGGTGGTCAGGTCGCTGATTTACTGGCTGCACGTGGGCGGTCCGCTGCTGGCCGGCTGGCTGTACTGGATGCATCGGCTGGTGGGGCCGCGAATGCGCTGGAAGTCCGGGCTGATCTGGGGCGGGATCGCCGCAGCGACAGCGGCCGGAATGGTATTCTGGCAATATCAGGATCCTCGAGAGTGGAATGTGCGGGGTCCGAAGGAAGGCGAACAGTACTACTTTCCGTCGCTGGCGAAGACATCCACCGGAAACTTTATTTCCGCCGACGTGCTGGACATGAACGAGTACTGCCTGGAGTGTCATCAGGACACGCACAGCGACTGGGCGCTGAGCGCACATCACTTCAGTTCATTCAACAACCCGGCCTATCTGGCCAGTGTGGCAGAGACGCGCGAAGCGGGAATGCAGCGTGACGGCGATGTTCGCGGTTCGCGGTTCTGTGCCGGCTGCCATGATCCCGTGCCATTCTTCAGTGGTGCTTTTGATGACCCTGATTTCGATATGCTCAATCATCCCACTTCTCAGTCCGGAATCACCTGCACTGTGTGTCATGCAATTACCAACATCAACAGCCATGTCGGCAACGCGGATTACACGATTGAGGAACCTGTGCACTATCCATTTGCCGGCAGTGACAATGCGATCCTGAAGTGGATCAACCATCAGCTGGTGAAGGCCAAGCCTTCCTTTCATCGCCGCACATTCCTGAAACCGCTGCACCAGACGTCTGAGTTCTGCGGAGCCTGTCACAAGGTGCATCTGCCGTTTGCCCTGAATCATTACAAGGAATGGCTGCGTGGGCAGAATCACTATGACAGCTGGCTGCTCAGCGGAGTGTCCGGGCACGGGGCCAGAAGTTTCTACTATCCGCCATCAGCACAGACGGACTGTAATGGCTGCCACATGCCGCTGAAGGAATCGGACGACTTTGGTGCCAGACCTGACAGCACCGGGAAGCTCAGCGTTCACGATCATTTCTTCCCTTCGGCAAACGCAGCGATCAACTGGATGACGGGAAATGAAGAGGCCATTGAGCGTCACAACAGGATGCTGCAGGGAACAACGCGAGTGGACCTGTTCGGGATTCGAGCAGAAGGAACCCTGGATGGTGAGCTGACAGCTCCACTACGGCCTCAAATCCCGGAACTCCAGCCGGGCAGAAAATACCTGCTGGAAACAGTGGTAAGAACACTCAAGCTGGGCCATCACTTTACGCAGGGCACAACAGATTCCAACGAGATCTGGCTGGAAGTCACGCTGGCCAATGATGATGGTCTGATCGGCAACAGCGGCCTGATCGGTGATGACGGAAGTGTTGATCCATGGTCGCACTTCATCAACAACTTCATGCTGGATCGGCAGGGGAACCGCATTGATCGTCGTAATGCGCAGGACATTTTTGTCCCGCTCTACCAGCATCAGATTGCCCCCGGTTCGGCTCAGACTGTTCATTACAGCTTCAGGGTTCCGGAGCAGGTCAGCGGACCACTCCGAGCGAAAGTCCGCCTGCTGTATCGCAAGTTCGATCAGACTTATATGGATTTCGTGGATCGGAAGACAACGCAGCTGGGGCGGCCGGTCCGCGGGCATCAGCCGGATGCTGTCTACCACAACGACCTGCCCATTCTGGTGCTGGCGGAAGATGAAATTGTCTTTCCGGTGGCGGGGGCTCCCGCTGCGGAAGCTCAGCCGCAGGAGCGGGAGATAGCGGAGTGGGAACGGTGGAATGACTACGGGATAGGTATGCTGACAAAGGGAAAAGCAGAACTGCGGCAGGCCATGGACGCCTTTCGTCGGGTTGAAGAGCTTCAGCAGTATCATGGTCCACTGAATCTTGCGCGGGCGCTGGTGGCAGAAGCAGGAGCGGGGCAACTGGACGAAGCCGCGGAAGCACTTCAGCGAGCTGCGGCATATACGGAACCGGCAGCACCACCATGGACCATTCGCTGGCTGAGCGGAGTGATCAATCAACAGCAGGGACGGCTTGCCGACGCGGAGGAGAATTTTCGACAGGTTCTGGACTACCGTACGGAAGAGACCGTCCGCCGCAAATTTGATTTCAGCCGTGACTACGTAGTGATCAATCTTCTGGGACAGACGATTTTTGACCGGGCTCAGCAGATTCGCGGGACGGATCCGGAATCTGAAGAGCGGCGCAGATCACGGCTGGAGGAAGCTGTGGCCACTTTTTCGCGAACAATCGTGGAAGACTCCGAGAACGTGGATGCTCACTACAATCTGTTTCTGCTGCATCAACAGCTGGGGAATACAGAGAAAGCAGAATTCCATCAGGCTGCTCATGAGCGTTATCGCATTGACGATACTGCTCGAGGTGAAGCGGTCACGATTGCTCGCAGGAAATACCCGGCGGCTGATTTTGCGGCGGAGGCCCTGGTGATTTATGACCTGCAGCGGACAGATACTTCGTCCGTTCAGGCTGGCAGGCAACAGGACACTGATGCGACAGAACCCGTAGCCGCGGATGCAGACTGAACGTTGTGGCGACAGACAACCGCCGCATGGATTCCGTGTGGCATGTTTTGCATTGCCAGGCTGAGAATCGGCAGGAAAGAGACTCCAGATGAACCACGAATTGCAGTCACAGGATGAGCAGGAAGAGATTCAGAACGACGAGATCGTCGGCAGGGCGCTGAAGTGGTCATTGCTGCTGTTGCTGCTGGCGGCTGCAGCCGGCGGTGCAGTTGTGCTGCTCAGCGGTAAGGATGCAGTGGACGTTGCAGATGAAGCGCCGCCAACTGCAATCCCTCGCGTTCGTGATCGACCTCAGATTGAGATTCCGAACATCCCCTTCACCGAGATCACTGCGGAAGCAGGGATCGTGTTCCGGCATCAGAATGGTGCTGCAGGTGAGAAGCTGCTGCCGGAAACCATGGGTGGAGGCGGGGCGTTTCTGGATTTTGATAACGATGGCGATCAGGATCTGTTGTGTGTGAATTCAAGGTCATGGGACTGGGTCGAGGGCGGCAGCGCGAATCCGTCATACAGCGCGTTGTATGCCAATGACGGAACGGGGAAGTTTACGGATGTGACAGCCGGTTCCGGATTTGATCGGGTGCTGTACGGCAACGGCTGTGCCTGTGGCGATGTCGACAATGATGGCGATGTGGACGTATTCCTGAGTTGTCTGGGCAGCAACGTGCTCCTGCGAAACGATGGCGATGGGAAATTCACCGACATAACAGGGGCAGCAGGTGTCGCCGGCGAAGAGACGGCATGGAGCAGCAGTTGTGGTTTTGTGGATATCGATCTGGACGGCGATCTTGACCTGTTTGTCTGCAACTACATCCAATGGGATCGCGAAACCGACCTCGGCATGAATTTCACACTCGACGGAACGCTGCGAGCTTACGGTCGCCCCACCGATTTTCGTGGAGCATTTCCTTATCTGTATCTGAATGACGGCAGCGGGGTGTTCCGCGATCATTCCGAGCAGTCAGGGGTACAGGTGGCGGATCCCAACACGGGTGCTCCGATGGCCAAGTCACTCGGAGTGATTTTCCCGGATGTCAACGCAGACGGTTATCCGGACATCATGGTGGCAAACGACACTGTGCAGAACTTTCTGTTTCTGAGTCAGCCGGATGGAACATTTGCTGAAAGTGCTGCAGTCAGTGGTGTTGCCTATGACAATGCCGGCGCGGCACGTGGCGCGATGGGGCTGGACTATGGCTGCTTCAGAAACTCCGCCGCAGTCGGAATTGCGATCGGTAACTTTGCCACTGAAATGACAGCGCTGTATGTGTGTCAGACGCCCGGTACTGCAGTACCCGTGTTTCGTGACGAAGCCGTTTCCAACGGAATCGGCCCGGTGACTCGCACCGACCTGAAATTTGGGGTGTTGTTTGTGGACGCCGATCTGGACGGTCGACAGGACCTGATTGAAAACAACGGTCACCTGGAAGAGGACATTCAGCTGATTCAGTCCAGTCAGCGTTATGAGCAGGCTCCGCACCTGCTCTGGAATTGTGGAGCTGAGCAGGAGAACGAATTTGTGATGCTCACGACCGAGCAGACCAGTGAGGATTTCCGGCGGCGAATGGTTGGACGAGGCCTGTCTGCTGCGGATATCGATGGTGATGGTGATATTGACCTGATGCTGTTCGCTTCGGGTGGATCGCCACGGCTGCTGCGCAACGACCAGAAGCTGGGCCGTCACTGGTTGCGGGTGCAGTTGCGTGGAGTGACCTGCAATCGAGATGCGATCGGGGCAGAAATTCAGCTGCAGCTGGAAGACGGCAGCGTGCTCTCCCGCAGCGTGATGCCGACGCGCAGCTACCAGTCACAGGTGGAACTACCAGTCACATTTGGTCTGGGGAAAACGGATCAGGTGCAGCAGCTGACAATTACGTGGCCCGGTGGTCAGCAGCAGGTGGTCAGCAGCCCGCAGGTGGATCAGTTGCTTGTCATTGAACAACAGGCAGCATTGGCAGAATGAGTGGCGGAAAGCGTGTTCAGTTGATTCCGCCTCCAGAGCGAGGATACTCCTGATTCACTGCAGATTGTTGCGATCTGCACAGTCCGGTACTGCTCACGCAGAAAGGCTCCTCGATGACTCAGGCTGGCGATTTTGGAGCAACTGGCGACGGAGTGACTGACGACACGGAAGCTCTGCAGCATGCGATTGATGAGGGCGTCGGTGAGCTGCGGCTGCCGCGAGGCGTCTATCGAATTACTCGCCCGCTGCTGATTTCCCTCTCGACTGTCGGGCGTACGTCCGTGTGTGGTGAAAGCGGGACACCCACGATCCGCATGGATGGTCCCGGTCCGGCTCTGATCTTTCGCGGGACGCATGCCGGTAGTGCCGATCCGGCATCCTTTCAGGATGTCGTCTGGGAACGGGAACGGCTGCCGATGGTCCGCGACCTGGAAATCACAGGCGGGCATCCCGAAGCAGACGGGATTCGCCTGGAAGGAGTGGTACAGCCAACGATCAGCGGAGTCCTGCTGCGTAAACTGAGAACCGGGATTGAAGTGACCGGCAGAGCCCGGAATGTGCTCATCAGCCACTGCCATCTTTACTTCAACACCGGCGTGGGGATCTGGCTGAACGCAGTCAACCTGCACCAGGTGATCATCAGTGCGTCGCACATCAGCTATTGCCGCCTGGGAGGGATTCGCATTGAGAAGAGTGAAATCCGCAATCTGCAGATCACCGGTAACGACATTGAGTACAACAACAATCGAGCGCACAGGGTCCCGGATGCTGATGCGGTACCGACTGCTGAAATCTATCTGGACGCCAGCGAGGGCAGCATTCGTGAAGGGACGATCAGCGGCAACACGATTCAGGCGACCTACAGCCCGGGTGGGGCGAATATTCGCATGATCGGCCAGCCGTTTGAGGCGAACGCCAAAGTTGGCATGCTGTCGATCACAGGGAATCTGATTGGCAGTCAGTGGGTGAATGTGCACCTGACTGCAGCGCAGGGGGTCACGGTGACGGGGAACAGCATTTATTCCGGACATCATCGTAATATCCTGCTGGAAGACTGTTCGCAGATTACGGTGGGTGACAACAGCCTGGGGCACAACACGGATTATGGAGTGGAGCGGGAGTTGTGTACCGGAGTGGAGTTTCGCAGGTGTCGGGACAGTCTGTTCACAGGCAACATTCTGCAGGACTGCCAGACGGGAAAACACCAGTTCCCCGACGCTCCGGAATTGCAGCGGGAAGCCTTGCTGGAACTGCAGGATTGCCGCAACATCACGGTGAGCAACTGTCAGATTCTTGATTCCGCCCCATGCGGGGTGCGCCTGCACGACTGCAGTGAGATGATCCTGACCGGGCTGACGATCGCAGATCGCCGGACTCCACCACTGCAGCAGGTGGCATTGAAGTGGACCGGGGAGGCTGCTGACAGTCTGATCAGCAGTTGTCGCTTTTCCGGGTGTCTGCAACAGGCATACGAATCACCGGTCGAACCTTCTCTGAGCGTGGTGTCGCGGATTGGAGCTGGCTGAATCACCGGCGTGAATCTGTGCTCGTCTGAGGGGATTCGTCCGGGCGGACGGTCTGCTTTCCGAAGCGATCAGTCATGCGGTGGACAGAATCGTCTGCTGTCCGGCGTTGCGGGCATTTGTCGTTGCCTGTGCCAGGTCGATCTGTGCCGGGCCGGCCGGCCTTGCTTCAGTGCACGCCCTCCGACTGCCGTACTCAGAAGGTGCGGAGTCGTTAAGTGAACGAGGACGACGGGGTGAAGATATTCGTGGTCTGCAGACAGCGATTGCCGGGGAGGCGTCAACCGGTTACCGACATGACGGAGAGCAGCGGCAGCCGCAGGGACAATGGGAAACTCAACGAAACAGCCGCACCAGAGATGCTTCTGGTGCGGCTGCGTCGGGTTTTGGTCTGGTAGCTGCGGTCAATCCGCTATGGCGAATCAGGCAAACAGATCCATGACCGCATCTGCCTTCACCATTTCGCGAGGCTGGTTCAGGTGGTTGTAAACGGTACGTCGCGGATACAGACCGACTGCGTGGTAGATTGTTGCCAGCAGTTCTCCCGGGTGAACTGGATCTTCCAGTGGTGCTGAACCGGTTTCGTCAGATTTTCCGTGCACATATCCGCGTCGGATTCCGCCGCCGGCGATCAGCCCCGTGTAGCAGTATGGCCAGTGATCACGACCGTCATCGCTGTTACTGTTGCCGGAGGTACTGACACCGCGTTTCGGGCTGCGACCGAATTCACCAACAGCCACAACGAGTGTTTCATCAAGCAGTCCGCGTTCGTCGAGGTCTTCCAGCAGTGCAGAGATGCCGGAATCAAGCATTGGTGCGGACTGCTTCTTCATGCGATCGCTGAGCCCGGTGTGCACATCCCAGGAGTGGTTATCGCTGTTGGCAACCTTGGGCCAGTTCACTTCCACGACACGTGTCCCGGCTTCTACAAGTCGGCGAGCAAGCAGGCAGCTTTGCCCGAAGGTGTTGCGGCCGTACTTGTCCCGCGTTTCGGCAGACTCCGAAGACAGGTTGA
>JALRDR010000406.1 GCA_023262145.1 Planctomycetaceae bacterium
ACTGGTTTTGCATGCAAACCCTGCTAGGTCCAGTCTCCAGCATTCCAATGTGCAGCATATCCAATGTGCATTCAGAAGAGTTGACAATTGCTTGGAGGGCCGTGGTCCGTTCTCCATGGCTTCGTCGCCGCCGGTAGCCATCTCCACGAAGCCGAAACCTCTGGAGCGACCTGTTTCACGATCTGTGATGACCTTAGCGGTCGTCACGGAGCCGTACTGTGCAAAGGCCTGCTCCAGACCCTCAGACGTGGTTGCCCATGCAAGGCTACCAACAAAAATGTTCTTACTCATCAGAAAACCCTGAGCTTGTCAGCTCCCTAAACACCCATCGCTGCCCCAACGGCAGCTGTTTGAACATAAAATTGACACAGGAAGCCGTAACAGCACACACACAATGGGGAGCAGTTCAGAACACAAGCCTGTGGGCCAGGAGTGCTTTTGTGGCAATTGAAATTGCCGGACGCGAGCGACATCCTGAGCGATTTCGGCGGAGCAGAATTCTGACAAAAGTCACGATACAATTCTGGATTCCAGTGAGATCAGGGTTGACTGTAGAATGTGCGCTATGAAATAGCAAGCCGCAAACCTGAGTAAACGCTTAGGATTTGCCAGACTGCTCAGTGTTCGGAACTGTGACGTCAGTGTGCGAAATTGCTGAATTTGGGTTGTATTCCCGCTGATGCAGCAGGGCCGGCCAGCCTGTTGCCAACTGCATCGACGGAATCGAGGCCGGTATTACGGAACGTGAGTGTGACAAATGAGCGTAGTGCTGAGGTTACTCGATGAAGACGTTCGCAACGTGGAACTGGAGGGTCTGACACCAGCAGCGGTTGCTGCGCTTTCGCTGGCAGAACTTCAACGCCGCAGGATTTGCTGCGGACGAAGAACCGTGGAACTGGGGCAGCTGTTCGATGTTTCAGGGCAGCCTGAATCCGGAACCATTCGCATGGTGGGAGACCTGCAGCATGTGCACTGGATCGGTGCCGGGATGGATAGTGGAGCGATTGTGGTGGAAGGAAATGTCGGACGTCACGCCGGTAGTGGCATGAAAGCCGGCGGACTACAGATTGAAGGCAACGCTGGCGACTGGCTGGGAGCAGAAATGTCGGGTGGTCGTATTCAGGTGTCGGGGAGTGCAGGAAATCTGGCCGGGGCCGGTTATCGAGGTTCTGTTCGTGGAATGCGTGGGGGGGAGTTACTGATTCGCGGCAATTCCGGAGATGAAACCGGTGCACTCATGCGTCGCGGCATCATTGCCGTGGGGGGAAGCTGTGGTGAGTTCACCGGGTACGGCATGATTGCCGGCAGCATCGCCGTTCATGGTCGCTGCGGAGCCCGCCCCGGAGCCGGGATGAAACGGGGGACGATCGCGTTGACCGGGCGACAGGAACAGCCTCGGTTTTTGCCCGGGTTTGCCGAAAGCAGTCCGGCCCGTCTGACAGTTCTGCGCCTGCTGGCGCGTTATCTGGCCGACCTGGGGATGCCCGAATTCCTGCCATGCGAAGAGATGCTGGCACGGGTTATTCGTGGAGATCGGGTGGTGGGCGGCCAGGGGGAAATTCTTGTTGTCACTGAAGTCTGACAGGGGACCAGTCCCGCAAGGCTGTCTCAAAGTAAACTGACTCTGGAGATTCCGCCTGAGATCAGGCACAATGGCATGTTGAGAATGACCGGGAGCGTTGTTGCTTGTTGTGAGACTTGTGTTCAACGCCGGCTCTGGTGCCGTCTGGTCTTGGTGGAAATGTCGTGTGAGATCTGTCAGAGTGGCACCTTTGAAATCAGCCCGGAGCTCAACCGGAACCAGATAGAAATCAATTGCCCTGAGTGGGAGAGGAACAGCATGAGCAGTGACGGAACGAAAACGGGTGCCGGTCGCCTGGGAACCATCATCGCCCTGATTCTGATGATCACCGGCAGCGCTGCAGTGACTGCTCAGACCCGCAGTCGCCCGAAGAGTGGCGAAGGTGATTCGGCGAAGCAGCTGGAGTCAAGAATTTCCAAAGCGGAAGAAGGGTTGCTGCAGGAGTATCTGGAGGTTGCCAACGAGTTCTACAAGCAGGGGGAACGAGAGCGAGCAATCGATGTGCTCGGCCGCCTGCTCAAGCTGAATCCTCAAATGGACGGCATCAAGCAGCGCGTCGATGGACTCCGGGAGGAGATGATTCAGGAGAATGACCGCAAGCTGGAATTTGATACCTCAAAATTCTGGCTGCCGGTAGGCGACGTGCAGGAAGGCAAGGCATTTCGCGTGCAGGTGACCGGAGAGTATCGGATGGATCTGAACACTGCCGTGGGACTGGCGGGATTGCCCACTGGTGACCCCGCAACGACTCACGTGGATGGTGTGCCGTTTGGTGCCATCGTGGGGATGGTCTTCACGGACGGAAAGCCCGGCCCCCCATTTCTGGTCAGCGGCGCCGTGGATCACACGCCCAAAAAATCGGGCACGCTGTTTCTACGTGTCAATGTTCCGACAACGGCCAAGTGTCGCGGAGAGCTGAAGGTTGCCATCAGCGGCGCTATTGCTCCTGATGCATCACGCAATCGCTGACTCTGCGGCTGAAGACCGGATGGCTTGCAGGAACTCGCACTTGCGGCCGCACTGTTGAACACCCTGCCCGCGGTGAGCACACCGTGTCAACGGTGCAGATACAGGCGGCAGTACGGGATTTGTTTGCTGAATGCAACGTTGATGGCAAAGCCCCCCGGGGGGGGCTGAGGGAAGTTTCGCTGACCGCGCATCGTGAGTCTGCGATGTGTTGCGGCGGCAGCCCTGTGGTGACAGTTGCCCTGTGGTGACAGCGGCGCAGAATCAGCTTTGCTCATATTCGGAGAGGAACCCGGCAAATTCCCGACGGTGTTCCTCTTCGTCACCCAACGCTGTGATGCAGAGATCCTGGGTTACGTAGTCGATGCCATCACAGAGTTTGATCAGTTTGTTGTACTGATCGATTGCAGCATTTTCGGCTTCGATGACACCTTTGATCACGCTTACGACGTCGGTGAGTTTTTGCGGCGGTTGCAGAGCGTGCTGGCGGGCGGTGAATGATGCAGATCCGGGCACGACGCCACCGAGGGTTTTGATGCGTCGTGCGAGCAGATCTGCGTGCTGCAGTTCGGACTGAATATCGGCCTGCAGCGATTTCTTGATTTCTTCAGCGCGGACTCCATCGAGATTGATGGAGTTGGAGATGAAGTTCATTACGGTTTCCATTTCCATCCAGTAGGCCGTGCTCAGCTCTTCGATAATCTGTCTGCGCGTCTGTTCGTCCGGCATTGTGGCGACCTCCTGTGCTGAAAGTGATCTGCGTTCGATTTCGGAGGCAGAAGCGGCCTGTTTTGTGTGGTTGGAACTGCCGATATCGCAATTGTTCCCAGGTTCCGCCGTTGCTCCCCTGCCCTGATCATCGTCGATCAACCGGATTGCTGCAGCAGCGTTTTTCAGACCCGGGGGAAGTTCCCTGAAAAGGAAATTGGACATCTGCGACGACCGGGGGGATGCTGTTGGGTGGAAGTGGGGCCGCTGACACAGCGATCGAAGTGATCAGGCGAATCCGTCTGGTCTGTGCATTTGCGTCCTGAATCTGCTTATAATTACGGCTTCGGGGGGCTCGAACGTGGCGGACCGTAATGACCGCAGGGGGAGAACACGTGTCGGAAGATCAAACGACTGATTCAGGGTCTGGCGGAATTGCCGATCTGAGTGATCGGCGGATTGGTGAATTCCAGTTACTGCGACGACTGGGAAGCGGCGGGATGGCAGATGTCTATCTTGCTGAGCAGACATCTCTTGGCCGTCATGTGGCAGTAAAGATACTCAAGACTGATTCGATGCAGGGGAATGTTCAGGTCCTGTCGCGACGGTTCGAGCAGGAGGCCCGCGCCGCAGGAAGTCTGAGTCATTCGAATCTGGTTCAGATCATCACGACCGGACACGACGGAGATCTGTCTTATATTGTGCAGGAGTATGTTCCGGGGCTGAATCTGAGCCAATGGATTCGCCGCAACGGGTCTCCGGATTACGGGCTGGGTCTGAAATGGATGCTGCAGATCACAGCTGCATTACGTGCTGCTGCGGACGCGGGAGTGATTCACCGGGACATCAAGCCGGAAAACATTCTGCTCACCCATCACGACGATGCCAAGGTGACGGATTTTGGTCTGGCTCAGCTGAATCGGCCGGAAAGTCTGCCCATGAACCTGACTCAGGATGGCACGACCATGGGAACCCCATGGTACATGAGTCCGGAGCAGATTCAGGGGCACAAGCTGGATGAGCGGTGCGACCAGTATTCGCTCGGGGTGACAGCGTGGCACATGTTTGCCGGGGAACCTCCCTTTCCTGGTCGCAACGCCATGACCGTCGCTGCTCAGCACCTGAAGGACAAGGCGCCCAGTCTGGCTACGGTACGTGCTGATCTGCCGCTGCAGTTCTGTGCGGTCATTGAACGCATGATGCAAAAGCGTCCGGAAGATCGTTTCCCGGATTTTGCGGCGCTGGAAGCGGCACTTTCCAGTCTGCGTTCAGTTTCAGTGAACATCGCGGGCCTGCCGGATACAGGCTGGCGAGCGGCACTGATACGTGGTCTGCAACCGCTGCGGATGCTGCTGCTGGTGCTGGCGATCTGCATGCTGGCATCCTATGCGGCGGCCAGACTGTTCACGGCTGAGATTGTGGTGGCAATGAAGCCTGACCAGCAAACGACCGCAGAACTGACGTCTGCGACTCACATGTACATGAGAGCCATGCTGAATCCGGATCGACAGGATCTATGGAGAGCCATTGCGGTGCAGTACCCGGACACCATTGAAGCGGATATGTCCCAGTTGCAACTGGCGGTGACACTGATGTCCATTGTTCAGAATCCGGAAGGCAATGCTGCGGAAACGAGGGGCTCACTGCAGGAAGCGTACAGTCTGTTCAGCGAAATTCGTGAGAAGGGCTCACTGATGGTCGAACGGAATTATCTGCAGATCATCGGTATGGTAGGGCAGGAATGGGTACTGACGCACCAGCCTGAGACGGAGCAACAAAAGCTGGACCTGGCGACGGTTCGCAATCAGATCGCCGAGAAGGTAGACGAGTATCGTCAGAAATTCGGCAAGCCGGAAGCGGTGCTGCTGGACATGGATCGAGCGCCAAGTGAGCTGCGAAATTACTTCAGCCGGGCTCGAACTCGCATGCTGGAGGGGGCTGACGAGATCAGTCGTTAGTGCCTCCCGACGCCCGGTTATTACTGCTGTGCTTCCGTCACGGTGTTTGCGATGGCAGAGCATGCTGGCATGCGGTACCGCAGTCGAATCTGAAGAATGGCCCCGGTCAGTCACGGTTGGCTGCGCTGGAACACTCGGTCGTTTGCCGTTGTTTTTCTTTGCCGCAGGTTCGTGTCGTGGCTGCATCAGCGGCTGGAAATCTGTGGAAGATTCGGAGTTTTTTTTGGTTCCGTACAAAAAGATGTACGAAATTCGCCGCTTAACTGCACAGATGAGACTGGAGATCGGCTGTCGTCTGTCCGGTCTGCTGTTTTTCTGCAGGAGCGACTCTGATGCGGCTCACCGTGCGAACTCTGCTGGCCTACCTGGACGATCGGCTTGCGCCAGAAAATGCTCGAGATCTGGGTCGAAAGATCAGCGCCAGCAGTTTTGCGACTCAGCTGATTGAACGCATTCGCCGTGTAAAACGCAGTCGCAGCGTTTCCCTCGAGGAAGCACCACGGCTGGCCGACGCCAACCTGATCGCGGATTATCTGGACGATCAGCTTTCTCCGAGTGAAGTCACAGAGCTGGAGAAGCGAATTCTGGCTTCAGACAGTCTGCTGGCTGAGGTCGCAGCGATTCATGAGATTCTCGGGACGCTCAAGGGAGCTGCTCCACCAGCACAGCCGCTCAAACAGCGTCTGTTTGCTCTCGATCCGACAGGTGCAGAGTTGTTGCAGGACGTGATCAGTGATGGTCGCGATCAGATGCCACTGGAACCACAACTGCCGTGGCAACCCGTGGAGCCAGCGGGTGGCAGTGGTCGACGGACAGCGTTGGTGGTTTGTGCCCTGCTGGCCGGAATCTGGGTCGTGTCACTGCTTACGGACAGTCGCCTGCTGCCGGAAGCGGATTCTGCTGCGGAGCTTGCTGCGTTGGCAGAGACGAATTCGGCCGCCGCAGCAGCGTTACCGGACGGCGGCGACACTGCTGTTGCGGCAGATCTCCAAAAGGTTCTGGCGATGGATCAGGCCGTCGACGATGGTGAGCCTGCTGCAGCAGTTGTTCAGGGTGAAATGGAACCACTGGTTGCGTCGGCTGCCGGGAACAGTGAGCCGGCGGTAACCGAGCCATCTCCCGCGGCGGACGCAGATCCCCGTCCCGTTCCACCAGTTGTCAGGCCGGCATATTATCTGCAGGCTGTGAATCAGTTTGTCATGGTCAGGGTGCCGCAACGAACTCACTGGACGCTGCTCAGCCAGATCCCGGGGGGAGATGCGATTTCGGAGGCACCGGGGATCGCGGATTGTGGTGACTTTCTGCAGGACAACTGGTTTGGAATTCCGCGTGCGTTGAATCTGAAGCTGCGGTCAGAATCCGGTGGCTGGCTGATGCAGGCATCGGGTGGGCCGATTGTCCGTTTTCCGGCTGCGGAGCTGACAGATCTGGAGGTACTGCAGGGACATTTCCTTGTTTCCGCGGATACGGTTGGAGGTGCTGCGGCGGCATCAGGGGCGTCACTCAGTCTGCGGCTGGCAGGAGGCGTCAGCAGATTCAACCTGGCGGATCCGCAGACGAAGTTTGCGGTTCAGGTGATTCCTCTTGCTGTCCGGGGGTTGCGTGCTGGCGGGGCGTCCAGCCCGGTTGCTGGTTCTCTGCTGCCCGATTCGGCGGGGCAGATCGCGAAGGAGTCCTCTGCACTGGGGAAACCTGACAGCGGTGCGGCGAATGCGGGGGCAGAAAATACTGCTGATGCGGCAGAGACATCAGACACTCTGGTGGCGGAGATTTCTGAGCAGTTGGCCATCGGATCCGACCTGCAGATCGTTCTGACTGTGCTCACCGGAGCTGTACAGCTGCAGCATGGGGACGGCGAATTGCGGAGTGTTGCGGCCGGGCAGGAGCATCGCTGGCGGCTGACCGCTGGCGGCAATGCTGAGGATGAGGTAGCGGGAGCGGCGGGACCGGGGGAACTTCCGGACTGGATGCTGCAGTGGGATGCAGGTGAGGTCCCTGAACGATCCCGTCTTTACGACCAGCTCCGCGGGTTGCTGGTGAGCGACATTGATCCGGTGCTGCAGGTGCAGGAACTGCTGACAGACCGCAATCCGGATGCTGGAGTAATTGCTGTTGACGTCATGGAACTGACGGGGACTGCGGATCAGCTACTGGAAGTCCTGTTTGCGCCCGGAGAGGAATTGATACATCGCAGCGTCATTCGTTCTTTGAGGCAGCGAATCGAGGGGGCTGCGTTGCAGGAGCAGGCTGTCGAGGCCTCACTATCAACCCGCCTGGCAATTGTGGAGGTTCCTTTCGTACTGCGACTGCTTCGCGGACTGAACTCAGCGGACAGCCGAGACCCGGAGATTTCTGCGGCATTGATTCGTATGCTGGGTGATGATCGGCTTGTTGTACGAACGCTGGCCATTTCTGAAATGGAACGGCTTACTGGAGAGCGGCAGAATTATTTTCCAGGAGCTGATGCGGGACGTCGTCGGGACGCAGTACGTCGCTGGGAGCGACTGCTGGATCGCCAGGGCGGGAAACTGGTACCGTGACTGCAGCTGGGACCTGGAAGCTCTGCAGCATCGATGTTCACCTGAGAATTGACGTCATCCGTCGCGGAGACGAGACTTCGGGATAGTCTGCATCCGACAAATTCCGAGGGAGGGGGCGATGTTGAAGAGTCGAATACTGACGGCGCTGGCTGCCGTTGCGATTTGTTCAGGAACTCTGAGTGCCGAAAACTGGCCATCATGGCGAGGTCCGCAGGGAAATGGTGTATCGGCTGAGCAGGGGCTGCCGGTGACCTGGGGGCCTGATCAGAATATTGCCTGGAAAGTCGAACTTCCCGGACCGGCCGGGGCGACACCGGTGGTCTGGGGCAATCAGGTGTTTCTGACATCCGTCAATGAGGCGGGTGATCTGCTGTTGATGTGCATCGGGACGGACGGGAAGACTCAGTGGCAGCAGACGGTAACCAGTGGCAACAGTACAGCTCGGGGTGACGAAGGTAATTCGGCATCACCATCGCCTGTGACAGATGGTCAGCATGTCTGGACATTCATGGGCGACGGGACACTGGCCTGCTACACCACTGCCGGTCAACAGGTCTGGAAACTCAATGTTCAGGATCGATACGGTGAGTTTAAGATTCAGTTTGGCATGAGTTCCACTCCGGTCCTGGAAGCTGGCATTCTGTTTCTGCAGCTGATTCACGGGGACGGAAACCCTGAAACGCGAGAAGCAGTGGTTGTGGCGATTGATGGAAAGACGGGTGCAGAAGTCTGGAAGGTGGGGCGTCCGAGTGATGCGGAACGAGAGAACGAACATTCCTACGCGTCGCCGATGCTCTATCGTGACGGTGACCAGCGACTGCTGCTGACTCACGGGGCCGATCTGATTGTTGCTCACGATCTGAGCAATGGCAGCGAAGTCTGGCGCAGCGGTGGCCTGAATCGTCGTGACGACGCAGTGTTGCCATATGATCCTACGCTGCGTTTTGTCGCTTCTCCCGGGGTAGCTCCGGGAATCATCATCGCACCTTCAGCGAAACGACATCCGGTGCTGGCCATTCGTCCTGGCGGAAAGGGAGACATTACCGGATCGGCAGAGCATCAGCTGTGGACCTGGGAGCGTACTCCGGATGTCCCTTCTCCACTGATTCACGACGGTCTGGTGTACTTATGCATGGAGAATGGCAACCTGACGGTGCTGGAACAGGAATCAGGTCAGGAAGTTTATTCCAATGCGACTCATCGTCAGCGTCACCGTGCTTCTCCGGTGCTGGCGGATGGACGTCTGTACCTGACGGCTCGTGATGGTCGCGTAACTGTAGTGCGAGCAGGTCGGGAATTTGAGATTCTGGCGGAGAATGAACTGGGTGAGGACCAGGCATCGTCGCCGGCGGTTTCCGGAGGGACGTTGTATCTGCGTACCTTTGGCCACCTGTGGGCGGTCCGCGGACAGTAACACTGCAATCTGCGTGGCAGTCAGCAAGTTCAGAAGACATCAGCCGGATCTGCACTGCGGATTCGGCTGATTGCCATTGAGGCGCTCAGACAGCACATCACGATGGTCATGCAGAACACCAGACAGGCCCGTTCAGTTGTCATGTGAAACTGCATCTGAATTGCCTCAGTTGCCACGTCGTAAAGCCAGATCGCGAGGGCAAATCCCGGGAAATACCCGAGGATGCTGAGGATCATTGCCTGCCAGAAAACGACACGAAGCAGATAACCGTCAGAGAATCCCATCGCCTTGAGCGTGGCATACTGCGGCAGGTGGTTGGTGACTTCGGTGTAGAGGATCTGATAGACCACCACAAAGCCGACAAAGAAGCCCACAGCTGCTCCCATTCCGAAGATAAAGTCGATGGGTGCGTTTTCACGAATGAAGCGAATTTCTGCATCCACCAGTTCTTCGCGGGTCAGCACGCGGGCCTCGGAATTCAGCAGTGGTTCAATTTCCCGGCGAATGCTTTCTCGATCAGCGCCGGGTTCCAGTCGAATCAGTCCAATGTCAACGCTGCCGGGAGATCGTTCCGGGAACAGTCGCAGGAAATTGGCCGGCGACATGTAGAGGTTTCCGTCGGTGTTGATTGAGATGCCGACATCGGGATGGGTTGCCAGATTCGCCGCCACCTGTTCAATAACCTCGTGGGGAATAAGGGGCTCATCGGCCTGCACATTGACGATGATGTGCTCGGGCGGCAGTGCGAGTTGCGTCGCCACTTCCTGAATACGGTCCGTGCCGGAACGATGGGTGGTGGCGGTCATGCATACCTTCGCGCCGAAACCCTCTGCCGCCTCGCGAATGCGTTCGTCGTCGGTGGCGATATAGACGGCCTCGGCAGAACTGGCCAATGCCCGTTCCCAGGTATGTTGGATCATGGGTTTGCCGCCGATATCTAGCAACGGCTTGCCCGGCAGGCGGGTGGCGGCGAAGCGCGCCGGAATCACCACGGAGAAACTCATCGGTAGGCGTCCGTCTCTTCGCTGGTCAGGGTGCGTGCTTCATTGCTCAGCATCACAGGCACATCATCGCGAATCGGGTACGCGAGCCGATCGGCGAGACACACCAGTTCCTGCTTCGCCTTGTCGTAGTGCAAATCGCCCTTGCACACCGGGCAGGCCAGGATACTGAGCAGTTTTCGGTCTAGCATGAAGATTTCCTCGAGTCAGATGGGTGGCTGTCTGCGTCAGCTTGGCAACTGTTGCTTGCAGTCGGCGATCTCGCGCTCCAATGCGCTCAGCAGCGTCTCCGGCACCTCCACTTCCACCGACAGTGACCAGAAATTCGCTCGCGCGAATGCCCGGCATTTTACCGCATCCTTTTCTGTCATGACGATGGGCTGTTGCGGATCCAGGGTGCCGGTGTCGAAGTCTGCTGCCGTGAAGCGGTGATGATCGGGAAACGCAAACCGCCGCACGGGGTACGGCAAGGCTTCCAGTGCGCCGAAGAATCGCTCGGGGTTGCCCACCGCCGCCACCGCCTGCACGGTATTGCCGATATTGAACGGGGCGCCGGCGATCGGGCGTCGCTCACCGCTTAGCAAATTAATGAGGAAGCGCGGCTGTACGTGCATCACGCTGGCCTGCGCCAACTCCGGTAACGCTGTCGTCGGCTCGCCGTTGATCACCACGTGATCGACCCCTTGCAGGCGCGACACCGGTTCGCGCAACGGCCCTGCCGGCAGGCACAAGCCATTGCCAAACAGGCGCTGGCCATCGACGACGGCGATCTCGATGTCACGATGCAACTTGTAATGTTGCAGGCCGTCATCGCTAAACACCAGGTCAACCTCGCCGCCAGATAACAAGTGTTTTACCGCCGCCTCGCGATCAGGATCGATGACCACGGGACAACCGGTTTGCTCACTGATCATGAGAGCCTCGTCCCCGCTCTGCTGCACGTCGGATTCATTGGTGACGGCAAACGGGAATGTGTGCGCCATGGCGCCGTAGCCGCGCATGACGACACCGGGGGTATAGCCTTGAGTCTTGAAGTGATTGACGAGTGCGATCAACAGCGGCGTCTTGCCGGTGCCACCGACGGTGAGATTGCCGATGACGATAACGGGTGCGGTGTGGCTAACCGGGCGCTCGACATGCTGCTGATGGCGGCGCCGCACGGCAATGAGGAGTTGGAAGATCAGTGAGAACGGCCACAACAAGAGCAGCCATCCCGCCTTGCGGTACCATGCGCGTTCGAGTGAAGTCATTCCGTCGCTGCCGTGTCGATCTCCGTGAACTGGACTTGATGCAGCCTTGAATATTGTCCGCCCTTTGCAATCAGTTCTGCATGTGTGCCCGATTCTACTATAGAACCCTGTTGCAGCACCAAAATCTGATCGGCGTTCTCGATTGTGGACAGTCGATGGGCGATGACGAAGGTTGTGCGCCCTTTCATCAACGTCTGCAGCGCATTCTGGATGTGCTTCTCCGATTCCGAATCCAGCGCCGAAGTGGCCTCGTCGAGAATCAGGATCGGCGCATCTTTCAACAGCGCACGCGCAATGGCGATGCGCTGACGCTGACCGCCGGACAACAAGCGCGCGTCGTCGCCAACCTGGGTGTCGAGACCGTCGGGCAAGTCATTGATGAACTCCATCGCATGGGCACTGGTGGCCGCCTCGATGATTTTTTCGCGCGGCACCGAGTCATCGCCATAGGCGATGTTCTCCGCCACACTGCCGGCGAACAACACCACTTGCTGGGTCACCAGCGAAATGTGATGACGCAGGTTGTGCAGGGTGAATTGATTCAGCGGCACGCCATCGAGCAGGATCTCGCCGCTGTTGTATTCGTAGAAACGGGGAATCAGACTCACCAGGCTCGACTTGCCGCTGCCGGATTTGCCGACCAGCGCAATAGAGCGGCCCGGCTCGGCGACAAAATTGATGTTACGCAGCGCGACCGCATCCGGATTATAGGCGAAGCTGACGTCGCGGAATTCGATGCGGCCGGTGACACGCGGGCTCTCATGGGTGCCGGTGTCGATCTCGCGCTCCTCATCGAGCAAGGTAAAGATACTGAAGGCGGCCGACATGCCACGCTGGATGACGGAATTGACCTGGGTCAGTTGCCGAATCGGTTTCGCCAACAGGCCGGCCGCCCCGAGAAACGCGACGAATTCGCCCGAACTCTTGTCAGCAAAAAATTCCGGTGACATCGCCAGCCAGACCAGGAACGCGAGCGCGATGCTGACAATCAATTGCACGACCGGCGTACTGATGTTGTTTGTCATCGCCATCTTCATATTCTGCAAGCGGTTCTGCTCGCTCGCGCGATACAGGTTGCGATTCACGAAATCCTTGGCATTGAAAGTACGAATGACGCGGTGACCTTTGATGGATTCGGTGGTGATCTGGTTGACGTCGCCCATCGACAGCTGCATCTGGGTACTGTAGCGACGAAACAGTTTGGAGGCGCGATTGACAACCAGTGCGACGAACGGCGTGATGATGAGAAAAGTCATCGTCAGCAACCAGTCGATGTAAAGCAGATAGGCGAGCAGCCCGATGACGGTAAAGCCCTCTCGCACCACCACCGCGAGCGCATTGCTTGCCGCACCCATGATCTGGTTTACGTCGTAGGTGAGCTTGGACACAAGTCGACCCGTCGTGGTGTTGTCGTAGTACTTCGCGGGCAGTTCGATCAGGTGCTCCATCAACTCACAGCGCAACTTGTGCATGACATTGTTGGCAATGAGTGCGAGTGAGTAGGCACCGAGAAAACCACCGAGTCCGCGCACGGCGACAATCGCCACACACAGGATAGGACTGATCAGGCGCAGGTCGGCGTAGTTTTCCTCATTGATGGCATCCACCGTCCAGCCGAGCCACCAGGAAGTCGCCGGACTCGTCACGGCGAAGATGATGTAGCCGATCAGACTGCCCCAGATCGCGAGTGGATACGGCTTCACATAGCCGAACAGACGGCGGTACAGCGCCGCAGTCTGGTATTGCTTGAGCTTGTTCAAGTCGGTGGTATCGGTCATGGTTCAGGAAGCGTCGTGTCCTGCTGTGTATCACTGAGTTTCAAAAAGCACAGATCGCGCCGCCACGGGGCGCGCTGCGCCGCCAATATCGGCTATATCGGTGAGGAACGCAACGCTGCAATGGCGTCCTCTGCGTTCCGCTGCAAGACGCGCTGCAAATCTGGTAATTGGCAGAACACAACCCGTTAGTTTATATCCGTGCGCAACGTCTCGGCAGTCTCGCTGCGTTGGGTCGCGATATTAAGGCGGGTAAAGCCCGACTGGCCGATGGCATCCATCGCGGTGACCACGGCCTGATGGGTGGCTTCGGCATCGGCAATCAGCAGCACAGGCACAGAATGGTCGCCATTGGACTCCACTTCGAGGCCTCGCATTAAGGTTTCCAGCCGATTATTGACCAGCACCCGGCCGTTGATCGCGTAGCCGCCCTCTCGCGTCACAGTGATCTCGAGTTGTGCCGGTGTGGCTTCGACCGTGTCGGCATTGGCCTCGGGCAGATTCACCAGCAGCCGGGTCTCGCGGTTAAACGTGGTTGTCACCATGAAGAAAATCAGGAGCAGGAACACCACATCGATTAGCGGCGTGATGTTGATCTGCAGTTCATCGCGCAGCTTGCGCCGGAATTTCATCCTGCCTCCCGGAACCTGACGAGTCTGGAGGGCGCCATCGCTATTTCAATTCCACCTTGCGATCACTGTGCAGCGCATCGACCAGCTTGATGGATTCCTGCTCGAGATTCAGCACGAGGGAGTCGACTTTGCGGGTAAAGAAGCGATGGAACATGTAGGTCGGAATGGCGACTGTCAGGCCCGCGGCCGTGGTGATGAGTGCCTGTGAGATACCACCGGCCAGGGCGTTGGCATTGCCCGTGCCCTGCAGCATGATCTCACTGAACACCTGGATCATGCCCACCACGGTGCCGAGCAGGCCGAGCAAGGGTGTGATGGCCGCGATGGTGCCGAGCGTGTTGAGGTAGCGTTCAAGGTGATGCACCACCTGGGCGGCAGCCTGCTCGATGGCCTCAATCATGGCCTGGCGCCCGTACTTGGAGTTCAGCAACCCTGCTGCCAGAATCTGGCCCAGTGGTGAGGACAGCCGCAATTCCCGCAGCTTGCTGGAGTCGAGCTGGTTGTTCTTGAGCCAGGTCCACACCTGTGCCAGCACGTATTTCGGAGTGATGCGGGAGGCACTAAGGGTCCAGAAGCGCTCGATGATGATGGCGATGGCAACGATCGAACACAAGATTATGGGCAGCATTAGCCAGCCGCCGGCCCTGACAATTTCTAGCACACGCTCCTCCACAAAATACGGTGACGTCGGGTTGGTCGAGTCGCTGCCCCGCTTCCGGGCCGCGATCGCCTGACACGGCGCACAGTTCATCCTATCTTCTATCGGCAAATACCCGAATTGCCTGACCACAAGCTGCTGTGGTTAAACCCCTGTCGTCAAACCGGGTCCTGAAACCCCTGTCCTGAAACCCTGTCCTTAAACCCCTGTCCTGAAACCCCTGCCCCTAACCCCGTCGTTAAACCGAAACCAGCCAGCACGGGCCCAGTGTAACGGCTTCGTCAAGCTGCGGGCGTGATCTCAGTTCCAATACCGTCGATGCGCCTGTCGATAGCTGGTCAAAATTGGCGCGTCGTGCTCCGCACGCAAGGTCACCGTGAGCATACCGGTCGTGCTCGTCACGAAGTCTGTCGCGCCAAAGGTGAGGTAGCGGCCACGGGTTCGCCGTGTGGGATGTCCGAAGCTGTTGCGGTACCCGGCGGCGTACACCACGATCCGCGGCGTCACCGCCTTCACGAAGGCCCAGGTCGAGGACGAATTGCTACCGTGATGCGGTGCGACCAACAGCGTGCTGCCCAGTTGCTCGCGATTGCGGCGAATCAATTCGCGTTCGGTGCGCGCCTCGATGTCGCCCGGCAATAACACCGCGTGTTGGCCAAGTCGTACCTGCAACACACAGGAACCGTCATTGCCGGTCGACGGCGTCGCATCGGCGGCCTCAGGATGCAGAAATCGGAACTCGGCGGCACCCCAGCGCCACGCGACACCCGTTTCGCACCGCGACAGCTGAACTTCTGATACGGAGAGTCCTGCAGTCGCTACCTGCAACTGCGCCCGCACCGGATCGTTGCTGTACAACACCGATACCGGCATCACGGCAAGCAGATCGGTAAGACCGCCAACATGGTCGTTGTCGAAATGACTCACCACCACTACATCCAGTCGTCGCACACCAAGCTGGCGCAGCACCGGCACCACGACGGCAGTGCCGAGGGAGAATTCCGGACTCAATCGCGCGCCGGTGTCGTACACAAGGGCGTGATCACGCGACTGCAGAATCACCGCCAGCCCCTGCCCCACATCCAGTATATGGACACGCAACTCATCGAGCGCGATGCTTGGGCCTTCCGATAGAAACAGCGGCAGCGCGAGCGGAACTGCAAGCCAGCGCCGGCGCCACGACAGCGGCGACAGAGCGAGTGCCACGGCCAGAGTGGTGGTGACCAGCACCGGCAATGCTGGCGTCGGTAGCTGTTGCAGTGACCAGTCGGTACCGAATGACACGAACCAGCGCAGCGCCGCGAACAGCAGCTCAAGCACGCGATCGACAAGTGCGAGGCAGAGGACGGCGAGTGGCGGCGCAAGAATCAGCAATCCAATCGCCAACAGCAATAACGGCACTATGACGAGACCGACGAGCGGGATGGCGAGCACATTCACAATCGGAGCTAGCCACGTGAATTGGCCAGTGAAGAGCACGAGCACGGGTAACAGTGCGACAAACACGATAGCCTGTGGCCGCAGCCAACGCACGGCGACGGCAATGACTGAATTGCGCTCGTCGCTCATTGCCCTGTCGCGTCCCGCCATGCCCAGCAGCAAGGTTGCTACGGCGCCGAACGACAGCCAGAAGCCGGCGAACACCGGTGCCAGCGGATCCAGCGTTAACACCAGCGCGAGGGCGAGCCAAAACCGCACTGACACCGGCATGGGTCGGTTACCGAGTTGCGTGAACACGAACGCAGCGAGAATCACGAAGGTGCGTTGCGTCGGCAGGGTGAAACCGGCGAGCAGACTGTACAGCGCCGCACCGAGAAGTGCGCCTGCCGCCGCCCATTTCTGGCGTGGCCAGAACCGGGCGATGCCGGGACTCAGTCGTAACACCCCCCGACAACAACGCATACAGGGCGCTCCAGACCAGCCCGATATGCAGGCCGGAGATAACGAACAGGTGATTCGTACCGCTCGCCGTCAACAGCGCCCAATCGCGCTGACCGAGGCCGCTTCGATCCCCCACCCCAAGCGCGAGGATGGCGCCGCGGTTGCGGAGATTGGCGCTCGCTTCCCGCAGCCGCGACTGCACGGACGCGCGCCAACTCTGCCAGCCAATCGCTCCGAAACCTAACAGACGATTATTGGGATCATCACGTACGTACCCCTTTGCCACGACGTGTTGTTGCAGCAGCCAGGCCTCGTAGTCGAATCCGCCGGGATTGGCGTAGCCGTGGGGCCGATTGAGGCGCACGCGCAGCTGCCATTCCTGTCCGGTGGCGAGCGCCGCGTGTGCGTAATCATTGAGCAACAGGCGCCGGCCACGCAGCCCCTCAGCACTATCGGTCACCTGCAACTAGAACAGCGTCGCCGCGCCGTTCTGAACTGGCAGGTCCGCCACCACTCCCTGCACCAGCAGGTCACGACCTTCCAGTGCCTCCGGCAGTTGCTGCTGCAGACGTGCCTCGGCCCAAATCACGTGCCAGCCAAGTCCCAGCAGCGCTGCCAGCACTTGTGTCAAAACCGGCCGCAGACGTACGCCACCTGCAAGCCCTTGCGCCCACCGTGGCGACAGCTGCATCAGGCAGCGAATGCGGGGGACGGAGAGGATAAAAAGAAAGGTGCCAGCGATGAGACCACACGCCACCACTGTCAGCAGAACGCCCTGCAATGTGGGCAAAAGAACCCCGGCCATGCTGCCGAGCCAATAAGCAAGCAGGGACAGACGCATGACAGCCGCAAACCGCAGGTGATGAATTACACGATAGACCGGGTGCGCGGGATACGCGAGTTTGCTGGAAAATCAATCGGCTCGCAGGGCTTCGGCCGGTTGCACGGCGGCGGCACGCTTGGCCGGATACAAGGTGGCGAGCAGAGACAGTAGCAGGACACCGCCCGCCACCGACACTACATCGAACAGGTTCAGCTGCGAAGGCAGGAAATCGATGGGATAGACCTCGGCATTGAGCAGATTGAGGGAGAAGCGCCGTTCGATCCAGGCGGCGAAATTGCTCACCTGCAGCGACCCGACGATGCCGAGCGTGACGCCAATGAGGATTCCGGCCAGACCAATTAAACAACCCTGCCACATGAAGATGCGCTTGATCACCAGCGGGCTCGCCCCCAGCGTACGAAGTATGGCGATGTCACCGCGCTTGTCTCGCACGATCATGATCAGGGACACGACCAGATTGAACGCAGCCACTCCTACGAGCAGCCATAACATGAATCCTATGATACCGCGGGAGAACAGAATATTGTCATAGATTGCCCCGAAGCGCGCGGTCCAGCTCTGGATGGTGACCGTTGAGGGCAGCGCCGCCCCGAGCTGAAAACGAATACGATCGGCCTGCAACACATCGTTGGTGCGCAGACGCAAGCCATTATAGGGAGTTCGCAGTCGAAACAATGCGCGGGCGGCATCGATGTTGATCAGCACCAGTTCATTATCCAGCTCTTCCGTGCCGACCTTGAACAGACCGACGACGGTGAACTGTCGAAACGTCGCCAGCGGCGTGACCGGGTTCAGGTTCACGCTCGTCGAAAACAGGTCCACGGTATCGCCGAGTTCGACCTGCAAGCGTGCCGCCAATGGCTCGCCGAGCACTACCCCCCAACGGGACTCGGCGAGCGCATCGAGACTGCCGGCACGCACGAAGCGATGCAGGTCCGACACCTCACTTTCGTGCGTCGGGTCGATGCCGTTGACGAGGACAGCCTTGTTCCCCTGTGAGGTAGCCACCACCCCACCGACCTCGATCACCGGCGCACTGGCCAACACTTCCGGGTAGCCTTGCACCTGCTCTTCGACGGCCTCCCAGGCACTGGCATTCAGGTTCTCCTGACTGGCGATGGTGATGTGAGGCACGATACCGAGAATGTTTTCCCGCATCTCACGATCGAATCCGTTCATCACGGACAACACGGTGATGAGAATGGCAATGCCGAGTGCCAAGCCGAAGATTGAGATTGCCGACATGAAGGACACCAGATGACTCTGTTTACCGGCGCTCACATAGCGCAGCGCGATGAAACGCGAGAACGGCAGCGCCCGGTCACTCATCCAGACACCCGTCTTGCAGGGTCAGCTTGCGATTCATGGCGCTCGCCAGCTCCTCGTCGTGGGTTACGACGACGAAGCTGATCGCCAGGCTTTCGTTCAGTTCGATCATCAGAGCCTGGATATCCCGTGCCGTATGACGGTCGAGATTACCCGTCGGCTCATCCAGTAACACACAGCGCGGTTCGGTGACCAGCGCGCGTGCGATCGCGACCCGCTGACGCTCACCGCCGGACAGCTCCGAGGGCTTGTGCTGTGCGCGGGCGCCGAGGCCAACACGCGCAAGAATCTGCTCGCCCCGCTGCTGCGCCGCGGCGACTCCGACTCCGGCGATGAGCAACGGCATGCAGACGTTCTCCAGCGCTGTGAATTCGCCCAGCAAATGATGGAACTGGTAGACGAAGCCGAGATACTTGTTACGCAACAGACCGCGCTCGGTCTCGTCCACGGCGGCCAGATTCTTGCCGGCCACATGCACCGTGCCACTGGTCGGCAGGTCGAGACCTCCTAACAGATTTAACAGGGTGGTCTTGCCGGAACCGGAGCTACCCACGATGGCGATGCGATCCCCTGCACTCACTTGCAAATTGACATCTTTCAGAACCTGCACGACCTGGGGGCCCTGTGAATAGGTTTTTTGCAGATGGGCACAGGTGAGAACCGCTGTGGCGACTTCATTCATAACGCAACACCTCGGCGGGTTGAATCTTGCTGGCGCGATACGCCGGATACAGCGTGGCGATAAAACTGATCAGCAGTGCCGCGAGACACACGAGCACCACCTCACTCCAGTTCACCCGCGTCTGCAGATGCGAGATAAGGTAGAAATTGGCATTCGTGAACACGGCATTGATGGCATTTTCGATAACGAGACTGATATCGGTAATGAAGCGCGCCAGCAGCACACCGAGTGCGGCGCCTACCAGGGTTCCGATGAGCCCGGCGACGAGTCCCTGTACCATGAACACCCGCATAATGGTGCGTCGGCTCGCTCCCATCGTGCGCAGAATGGCGATGTCAGCGCCCTTGTCCGAGACCACCATGACCAGGGTGGAGACGATATTCACCGCACCGATCACGACAATCATCAGCAGCATGAACCCGGTCAGTATCTTCTCCATATTGAGGGCATTGAACAGGCTGGCCTGGGTCACGTTCCAGGGCTGGATCGTGAGATTGGCCTCACTGCCAAACACTTCGGCGGCGATGGCGGCAGCGGCAAATTCATCGGCGACCCGCAGGCGCAGCTGCACCGGCGCCGAGCTCGCGGTACCAAACAGCGCTTCAGCCTCCGCCAGATTGACGAGCGCGATCTGGCTGTTGCCATAGAATCCGAAGTCGGCAAAGCCGATGACACGAAATCCCTTCGCCTCATCCAACGAGCGGGACAGGAGACTGCCCAGTGCGGTGACACTCACCTCGCCAGCGGAGTAGATGCCGAATGATCCGGCAAGCTGGGTGCCGAGAACGATGCCATTAGGGGTCTCGGCCAGCGCCTCGAGCAGCTCGCGGTAGCGTGGCCCCGGATTGCTGACGACGGCGGCCTCCAGAGTCGGATCGATGCCACGCAAGCGAATGAAGCCGGTCTCTCCCTGATAACGCAACATCGCCTCGCCTTCCAGAAACGGAGCCGCCGCCAGCACCTCGGGATGCTCCAGCGCCTGCGCCCGATGGCGCTGCCAGTCTTGCTGCACCGCAGGACCGGACACGATGACATGGGGCACGGACTTCAGGGACTCGGCCCGCAGGGTGGCGATGGAACCATTGATGACGGCGAGCGCCACAATCAGGATCAGGACGCCCAGGCTGATGCCCAGCATCGAGATGAGGGAAACGAAGGACAGCAGGAAATTGCGTTTGCGCGTGAAGGTATAGCGCAGGCCGACAAACAGGGAGAGTGG
>JALRDR010000422.1 GCA_023262145.1 Planctomycetaceae bacterium
AAGCACCGCGAGATTGACGACGATCGAAGTCCACAATGCCACTCGCTGGCGCAGACTGCGATCACCACCTGCAGCTAACTGCAGTCGCATCCCCTTCCCTTCACCTTCACCCTCACCCTCACCCTCCACAGCACTCACCAGCGCCAGCCCACAGCAGTAGTCCACCAGAGTCGAACCGAACATGAGCAGTACAAAGATCGGATTCGTCCAGCCGTAAAAAACATAACTGCAGATTGTCAGCAGGAGATTCCGCAGCGATCGTGGTGCCACCCAGAGCAAAAGAAGGACCCAGGGCAGAAACCAGAACAGAAAAATCTGCGAACTGAATACCATTTCCAGTCCTGCCGCATAACGCTGGCGTTGGTTTTGTCAGGCGGAGTGGGCTTGCAGTACTCACTGCACGGCGTCTGGAATCCCGTGGGTCACGTCAAGGTAGATTTTCTGGCTATCACGTTCACCATCCATGATGAGCCGTTCGCCGGCCAGTTCGCGGTGCTCACTGTAGCTTTCCAGCTGCAGCTGCAATCGCTGGCCACGACGGATTCCGGCCTGCGGCTGAACCCGCCCCTCCAGAATTCCCCAGTGAGCAATCAGAATCTGCTTGTCCGGCAACTCCCCGCTGATCACTTCGCTGACCGCATATCGCGTCACCACCAGAGCTCGACGGTAGGGCAGAATTGACTGCGGACTGGGGATACGAATCGTCTCCAGACAACGCACTTCAACCTGCAGGCGCTGTGGGGGATTCGCTGCTGCCATCTGCTCCTGATGCTGCAGCAGCGCCGGGTCAATCGACCGAACAGCGCCACCCTCGACCCACAGGTCCGGAAAAAAGTCGGGAGCCTTGTTGTGAGTAACCTGCAGCCATTCCTCAACGCTCTGCAGATCTGCACGAAATCGACCAATGTGAATCTCCACACCGGATCCCCCCCCCGAGATGGCGTTGATCGGCCCCTGCTTTGCATACGGGCCCGTCATGGCAAAATATCGTACATCGTTGGACCAGCGGGGATGAAATGCCTCGTGGCCGCCGATTCCAGGAGCGTCTGCGATCGGTACAGTCCAGCCGCGTGAATTCCCCGGGGCAAACATCTGCAGGTTGCGATGCGGTCCGTCAAAAACCCAGCTCACTCCGCTGTCATCCGGAGCCATCGAACTCCAGCAGCCGGTCGCACGTTTTTCCCAGGTGCCATTCTCCAGATCAGCGATTCCACCGGACGGCCATGGAAACTCACCCGCCGCATAACGGCCAGAACTGCCCAGCTGGAAATTGTCCGGACTGATCTGGGAAGCAGACCAGATCGGCTTGACGACGGTCGGAAATCGCAGATCAACTCGCCGCACCGACCGCAGACGAAAACTCTCCGGACCACCAATCCATTCACCCACATAAACCCAGACGTTCTCACCGCCCGGTTCCTGCCAGACATCCAGCGCAAAACCCGCTGCCAGCAGCCGCGGCTCACCGCCGTTGAAGGGAACCACAAAGACCTGCCTGGCACGATGATCACTGTAAATGATCTGACTGCCATCCGGACTGAGTAACGGCTTGCAGTAGTACCCAGCAGAATCCAGCAGGACGCGCTCCCCGCCCCCGTCGCGACTGTCATATGCCATCAGTCGCATTTGATCGCCTGTGGCAAGCACGTCCCGGCCGTCCGCAGAAGTATCCTGCACCCAGACGACGCGAAAGTGCTCGCTGCTGATTGTGCCTGTC
>JALRDR010000435.1 GCA_023262145.1 Planctomycetaceae bacterium
CGGATCTGGAAGCAGCATTCAGTAATGATCCTGCCGCCAGGACGCGAGACGAAATCCTGCTTTGCTATCCCGGATTCGCGGCCATCACCGTGTACCGCATCGCCAACGCGTTGTTCCTGCTGCAGGTACCTTACCTGCCCCGCATGATGACGGAGTGGGCTCATTATCGCACTGGAATCGATATTCACCCCGGAGCCACCATTGGGTCGTCTTTTTTCATTGACCACGGTACCGGTGTGGTCATCGGTGAGACCTGCCGCATTGGCTCCGGAGTGACACTCTATCAGGGCGTTACTCTCGGCGCATGGTCATTCCCTCGCGATGACGACGGCAAACTGATCCGTGGCACTCGCCGACACCCAACGCTGGAAGATGATGTCACCGTTTACAGCAATGCCACCATTCTTGGGGGCGATACGATCATCGGAGCCGGCTCACAGATTGGTTCCAGTGTGTCACTGAATCGCAGCGTGCCGCCAAACACTATTGTGACCATCGAACGGCCATCCTTGCGATTTCGGGACGCTGCCTGAAACCAACAGCACCTTCACTTCGGCAAGGCAGAAAAACAACTGCCGGCGACACACAGTCGTCCGCTCTCAGAGGTCGTCTGTACCGCTGCGTTGCGGAGCATGAATCAGCGGTACCAGTTGCTGCTGCAGGCGCACGTGAAACGGATAATCCGCATGCGGCTGATCCAGTTCACTGAAGCACCTCTGCACATCGTTCAGAAGTCGAGCCACATCGACCCCCGAAAACACCGGCTCATATTCCTGCAGCGTTACGCAGCTGCTGCGATACAGACGCATCGCCCCGCCCAGATTCCCCTCTTCAAAATGGTGCAGCGCGACAGCCAGCTGTATCATTCCCTGCAGAAAACTGCGTTCCGGACACACCGTGTCCGTCCACAGATCCTCCAGCACATCATGACATGCAAAGAACTCCCCCGCGTTGAACAGCTGAATTCCCTCCTCCAGTCGCGAATCATCAAACCCTTTCACCAGATTCCCTTTCGGTCTGACTCAACTCACCATGCCGAGATCTGCAGGCTGGCATGCCGATAGACCGGCTGTGGTACACGCAGCTCTCGTCCGAACCGGATCTGCAGGGCAGCAGTTGGCAACTGCGGACACAGCACTGCATCTGCACGGCAGTCGTTCCGCTGCTCTGCAGCACTCCAGCCAGCCATCATTTCTGCAAACGCCGCCTCACGATGGCCTCGACGCACATGAATCGGATCCCAGCCGTACCACTCAGCCCGAGGTTCCACAACCGCTATCTGCTCCTGCCGCCCCAGTGCCAGTATACGTTCATCCAGCTCATGAGCGCAATCAAGCACATGCTGCATGGTGAGCATACTGCCGGGAAACAGCAGCCTGCGCGCAACGGCAAAGCGAAACGACGACAGCGTCCGCAATGAATTCATCGGCGGTCGAGTCAGCACGAAGTCCGACTGCTCACGATGACCCCGAATACGCTGAATCGTCTGCAGAACCGCAGCGGTGATCTGCTCCGCCGTAAAGCCATAGATAATGTCGTTGCCGATATCAGTGAGCAGAACTTTTGCGTGAATTCCACAGGAGGCCTTGTCCAGAAATTCACCGTCCCAGAATTCACTTTGCAGGATGCCGGGCAGAACACGCACCCCGTAGCGAGATGGCCTGATCCATGATCGCCCCATACCCAGCAGACAGTGCACGTTTAACCGGCCCGGTAACTGCTGCTGCAACTGCCGGATGACAGCAGACCAGCCCAGAGTCAGGTTGCTGGCCCCGAACAACAGGACAGTTGTTGCGGCTGCCGAATTCCGGGATTCAGCCATGAAACATTCCTGTCAGATGAAGCAGCGGGCTGTGAGATTCCAGACCGCTGCACCAGATCACTGCACCAGATCACTGCAGCTTCAGGGGGCGGAATCGGAGCTACTGCAGAAATGCAGAGCAATCAGGCAGTAGGCGGTCACCAGATTGGGATCGCCTTCATACCAGCGGTCTGCCGGATTAATCCAGCTGCCATTCGCCTGCTGGAGTTCCTCCAGACGCATCGTCAGTTCTGCACGCCAGTCGTGTCGCCTGCCCTCGGCATCGACAAACTGCTGCTCGCCAATCACATTCATCGTCTTGGCAAAAGTCTGGAAGTAGTAGAACAGTCCCTGCTGTCCCATCCCGGGATTCTCACGCAGCGTATAGTTGCCACGAATCCATTTCACCGCCGCGGTGACGCGCGGATCATCAGCCGCCAGTCCGGCATAAATCAGGCTCTTCAGACCAGCGTAGGTAATGCTGCCATAGGAACGATGTCCGCCGGATTCCGTCAGCCCGGCTTTCGATTCTCCACCTTTGGCGGGGGTGTAAATGAAACCACCATCGTTGACAGCCCCCGCATATGACAGCTGATTGTGCTCGGATTCCAGGTTCTGTGCCCGACTGATGAACACCAGAACTCGCTTCATCGCCGGGTCATCCTTGTCCACACCTGCAGCCTTCAATGCCTCCACGAAATACTGGGTATTCGACATATCCGGACGCTGCTTGCTGTCGTAACCGGCTCCTCCGTAGGCCCCGTCCGATGATTCCACTCCCTCACCCTCATCCCACTGCAGCCCGCGCAGGAATTCCTCAGCTCGTCCAGTCTGGCGGGCGTAACGACCGTCTGAACCAGCCTCCAGCAGGGCCATCATCGCTACGCAGGTTTCATAGTTGCGATGCCGGCTGGCAGGCGCATGGATTCCACCATCCGGCTGCTGCTGGCCGATCAGGAACTTCAGTCCACGAGCCACCACGGGATGCTCCGCAGGAAGTCCGCTCTGCAGCAGAGCAGTAGTCACGATTCCCGTGATTCCAACGGAATCAGCCTGCGACCATGAACCATTCTCATTCTGAGTGACTTCCAGAAACTGCAGAGCCTTCTGCCGCATTGCCGCAATATCTGTCGCCGCAGCTCCCGCAGAGCACCCGATCAGCCACGCTGCTGTGAGCAGCACACGGACGATATGGCAGGAGGGATGTGTCCCGGATGAGCAGAGATGGCTCAGTCGCATGTTTTGAATTCCTGTCTGTACCCTTTGTTACCCGTTCGTTAGCCGATCGTTAGCCGACTGTCTGAAGTTTTCGACGCTGAAAAACTCGATCTGCTGAGTACAGTCGCGGCGTCAACTGTCAAACCACGCTGCGGCAGATGTACTCACTTTGCACGTTCAATGATAATGCAGACAGCTACGGGTCAACAACCACGCATTACAAATCTGTCGAACCTATCAAACGTGGCGGTATTTCCGTTGCTGACGATCATCAGGACAGCGGAGCGTCCAGTACAGACCGCCCAGCTCAGCACACAATCCGGTCACGCCGGAAACCAGGCTTCCCGACGTCACATTTCATCGCTGCAACACCGCGAAAACACGTTAAAAAATGAAGCCCAGTCTGCATAATCGGTGCTATCCCCAGGCGGCTCGCAGCAACCTCATTCCGACTCAGATTTCAATTCAGGTAAGGCTCAACGCGCAAGTAGAATTCAGAGAAGTACACATCATGCGGCTGCTGCTCAGCGATCCTCGTCACGAACAGCGGCCCCAATTTCCGGATCTGGTTCCTCGAAAATCGGTTCGCAACTGGCATTCCTGGTCATGCTCAACACTCGCACCGGCGCAAGCAATTCTTCATCGCAAACGGAATCCGCCACTGCGGAAGACCGTCTGGTGCGACAGTTGCAACTCGTCTCAGCCGGTGTTGTTGTGCTGATGCTGCTGCAATGGTCATGGATTCAGCTCCAGCGGCCTGTGGAAATTCCGCTCGCCCGCGCTCAGCAACACCCAACTCAGCTGCAGATCGATTTGAATTCTGCAGACTGGATTGAATGGATGCAGGTGGACGGAATTGGTCCGGAACTGGCCTCCCGAATCGTCGCTGACCGACAACTTCACGGTAGTTTTCAAACCCCGGAAGAACTCCTGCGGGTCTCCGGAATCGGCCCGGCAACCCTCAACCGCATCAGACCGTTCCTTGAACAATCAACAGGCCCGAAACCTTGAAGCCCCAGCACTCCGTGAACGGTAATCCTGTATCCAGCAAGATTCCAGGCGAATCGCAGCTGCACAAGTCTGCGCAGCGAGGCACGGTCAGCGGCAGCAGTCGCCGCAGGTTCCGTGATATCCTGAGTGAGCTTCGCGCTGGGCGACTGGAAGGCAGTATCCACCGCTCCACCCCGTCGCGACGTGTCGAAGACAGAACACGCACAGCGGGCCAGCTGATCTCGCAGTTTTTCAGCCTGCTGCGGCCGCGGATGGCAGTCCTTGTCTTCTCCCTGCTTACCGTGACCTTGTCCACAATACTGGGACTGATTCCACCGGCTGGCACCAAATTCATTGTTGACAATGTGCTCAATGGCCAGCCACTGCCCCCCGCGCTACAGGAAATTCGCTACCTGCAGAATCCAATCAATCTGCTGATAGCTACTGTCGTTTTAATTACGATTGTTTCCTTCCTGCGGATCTCCATTCACCTCTGCGGACGCTGGCAGATAACACTGCTCAGTAACCGCCTTACGCTGGATGTCCGCGGCAGACTATTCGACCAAATACTGCGACTGCCGCTGCATCGAATTCATGAACTTCGATCCGGGGCTGTCGCTGCCCTCCTTCGCGAAGACGGTGGCAGCGTCGGTCAGCTGATCTTCGGATTGTTGTACAACCCGTGGCGTGCCATCGTGCAGCTGCTGGGAAGTCTTCTGATTCTGGCGTGGGTGGACTGGACGCTGCTGTTGGGGGCCCTGCTGCTGCTGCCGCTGGTCTACTTCTCTCATCGCACCTGGATCAATAGTGTTCGTCCGCAGTTTCGAGCAATTCGCGATCAACGCGCGCGGACCGATGCGGGCGCGACCGAATCCTTCGCTGGTATCCGCATCGTTCGCGGCTTCAGCAGACAGACATCCGAATCACTCCGATACATGCAGGATAACAACCTCCTGGTACGGCAGGAACTGCACGCATGGTGGTGGTTGCGCGTCGTCGAGGTATTCTGGGAATTTGCACTCCCA
>JALRDR010000492.1 GCA_023262145.1 Planctomycetaceae bacterium
CTATGCACTCCGCTCTGGAGAAGCACTTCCCACTCCGGAAGAGGAATGGGGTATGAATGCACTGCTGATCTGCCAGTGTCTGCCCAGAATGAGAGGTGCCTGCTTCGTCGCCCGCGTCGTCTCCAGTTCACCAGCTGCGGCGATGCATGCTGCCGCTGCCGCCTACTGTGCTCAGCTGCAGAATGACCCATACCAGTGGTGCTCGGAACTGCTCCTGCGGATGCAGTCTCCGGAGGAAGCGGAGCAGTGGTGGGAATCCCGCAGCAGTAGATCGATGCCCTTTGGCTTTACATCGACTGTTCCGGACGATCGCGTTCAGATCATTGCCAACGCCTGTCATCGCCTGTTGGGAAGTGCAGACAGAATTCTTGCCGCAGGCGTTTCGGCGAGAATTGAAAAACTGCTGTATGCTGAACATCAGTTGCCTACTCTGGACTGGGTTTCAGCCCGACTGATGATCCTGCTGGGAATCGCGCCTGAACGCCAGTCTCTCGCTATTGGGATCGCTCGTCTTACAGGCTGGGCTGCGCAGGCGGTCGAACAGAATAAATCTGGCGTCTCACTGGTTCCTGCGCTACGCTACGCGGGCGAATCAGATGATGTTCAGGAATCCCCCTGAATTCTCGCCAGCAGGTTTTCGAAAGACCATGCCGGGCGGCGATGAAGGATCCTGAGCTCGCATCTGAAATCATCTTTCCGCACCGGTCCCGACCGAAAAAGTTCAGTGCTGCGGTGACGGAAACCTTCGTGTGGCCCGAGACCGCTGCTGCTTTATCTTGCTCTGGCAGGAATGGCTGCCGCCCGGGTTTTCACAACAGTGGCAAGACAGGCAGGAATATGGAAACCGCATATCAGCAGTGTATGAATCCCGATTGCAGCGCCACATTTTCTGTCAGTCAGGTTCTTACGGCCTGCGAACAGTGTGGTAACCTGCTGGACATTTGCTACGACTGGGATGCGATACCTGTCCCGCGATCGCTGGCGGATTTTGAATCGCGCTGGGCTGAACGTCTGAATCCGTTGAATTTCAGCGGAGTCTGGCGGTTTCGCGAGCTGCTCGGATTTGCTCCGGAATCACAGATCGTCACCATCGGTGAAGGACAGACTCTCCTGCAGCGAAATGATCAACTGGCGACTCACTGCGGAATGACAGCCGGCTCACTTTATCTGCAGTACGAGGGTCTGAATCCTTCGGGAAGCTTCAAGGACAACGGCATGACAGCCGCGTCAACTCATGCACGCATGACTGGCGCTACCATGACAGCCTGTGCTTCGACCGGCAATACCAGCGCTTCGCTTGCTGTCTATGCGGCGGTGTCCGGTCTGTTTCGCTGCATTGTCTTCATAGGCAGCGGGAAGATTGCATTTGGCAAGCTTTCACAGGCATTGGATTACGGCGCTCGCACAATTCAGATCCGTGGTGATTTTGACGATGCTCTGGCACGCGTCCGTGAATTGTGTCAGCAGCATCCGATTTACCTCTGCAACAGCGTCAACCCATTTCGGCTCGAGGGGCAGAAGACCATCATGCTGCGAGTGCTCGAAGGGCTTGGCTGGGAGGTTCCTGACTGGGTCATTGTACCCGGAGGAAACCTTGGAAACTGCAGTGCCTTCGGCAAGGCATTCTCCGAACTGCATCAGCTTGGACTGATCGATCGCATTCCACGCCTCGCTGTGATCAATGCAGCCGGTGCTGAAACGCTCAGCAACTTCTGGAACAACGACGAAGTCCGCTGGGAGAGTGGGCGTCCGGATGAAGCCAGGATCGCCCGCAGATTTCAGGACATGGACAGCCGAAATGAACGTGCCTCAACACTGGCCAGTGCGATTGAGATCAACCGTCCCGTCAATCTGATGAAGGCGCTCCGGGCGCTCGATACGTGTGACGGAGTCGTTCGTTCTGTTTCTGATCAGCAGATCGTTGACTGTCGTGCTCGAATTGCCGCTGCCGGATTTGGATGTGAACCAGCCAGCGGCGCCAGCCTTGCCGGTCTGCTGCAGCTTCGAAGCGAGGGTGTCATTGGACAGTCTGACCGTGTCGTCTGCATTCTGACAGGGCATGAACTGAAGGACCCGGACCTCACAATGGCGTATCATTCCGCAGATCCC
>JALRDR010000595.1 GCA_023262145.1 Planctomycetaceae bacterium
GTTAGAGCAGCGGAATCATAATCCGCGTGTCGGGGGTTCGAATCCCTCCGCCGCTATTTGAAGACCCGGAAAGCCTCGGCTTTTCGGGTCTTTTTCGTTGAAACCCAGTGTTCTTGACGATCGGACCGTCTGCCCTGCGGCTGCAGTCGCATACGTTCGGGCATACTGTTGGCCACTCTGTTGGCCACTTTTGCTGTGGCGATGAGCCAGTACCCCTGCTCGTCTTCCCTGAGCATGCCCAGAGCACTGTGTTCACCGGCAGAATGCGACTCGGCAAAGCACAAACAAGTTCTATGAAACTGGCCTGCAGCCGCTCTCTCCGCTCAGTCAGTCGCCAGTCCCTTTTCAAAGGCGGCAGGAGGCAGGTCACGCCCCGTGAGCGTGCGAAACTGGATCTGCAACTGGTTTACGAACACCTTTGTGGGCTCAAGGTAGCGAGCCCCTCGCATGTGACTCTCTTCGGCATACGGTGACAAATCCAGACCACTGGTCAGATCAACAATTGTCTGACGCTCCCGAATCACCGCCGGATTCAGCTGATTGCGTCCCAGACCACACGGCATGCGATTGTCGGCGAGCACCAGCGTGTCCACTCGAGTATCGTAGATCGAATTCCACGGGATATGACGAACGCCGGCCTCGCGAGCAACACCGGCGGCACGATTGTCTGACATCCCGGCCAGACTTACGGCCGCCCCCTGCGACGCAAACCACCACGCAGCCCCGCGAGCCATCAGGGATTCACCCAGGACCAGAACAGCGCCACGGCCACACCAGTCCGGACTGCCATGAATTTCCTCACCGGTCGCACGGATCGCATCAAATGTCGTGCAGACCACCTTGCTGCCCGATGAACCCTTCATCAGCGTGTCGACACGGCCCGACTTCTGCACCAGCTCATCACCATTCTCCGACAGTTCAGTCAGATCATCTGACCAGTCAGGGGCAACCACCAGTCCGTTTATCCCCAGCTTTTCCAGCATCATCGAGAAACGCCGCAGGTCACCGGGGAGCATTGGCAGACAGCGAATTGGACGTCCCATCTCTTCAAAGGCCGCATTCAGCACTCGAGCCGCAATTTTTTCTCCGATGCCTCGTCCGACGATTCCAAGAAAGTGCGTCTTTGATTTGATTTCATCGGAGCGGTAGTCCTGCCGCAGTTCCCAAATGGTCGGTTGCTCCGGAAATGCCTCCATCCCCTTTTCCAGTGCGGCGTACACCCAGGGCGATCCGTATTTCTGTCCAAGCAGTGAGAAGGTGAGCCCGGCGCGACCAATGCCCATCCCGACAATCGGGAGATCGCGACTGGCTGCGACTGCAGCCAGCAGTGGCCATGCGGCATCAAGATCTTCGGCCAGTGCCGTAAACTTCACCACATCGGCATCAGCCTGCTTGCAACGCTCGTAGATCTCATCGACCTTCGGAAGAGCACGATTGGGCGTGGAATAGCTGATCACTCGCTTGGTACGACCGTAGCGGGGAATGCTGCCAGCGACCTCCAGATCAAGTTCGACATACTCCGGCTGTGCCACAATCGCCTCACGCAGGAGCTGAATTCGCTGCTGCTCAGTTCCCTTCCAGTAACCACCCTCACGAGGAGAACGGCAGGAAACCAGAATTGGTTTGTCGACAGTCCGCAACAGCGCTCCCGGATTCGGCTCGTTGATGAAGTGATCCAGACACAGCTCAATCAGGTCGCCATAACGGCTGGCATTCAGGAGGTCAGCAGGAGCCAGAGTTCTGGAGGCCGGGGTCACAGAAATACAGATCATCGAGAATCGCTCCCTGTCTTGTTACAGCAGTCTGGTGCGTTGCACCGCAGGATTGTGACAGGGATTGCTCGCAGAGAGAAGTAAGCAGAGCCTCAAAAAAAAAGCGTCTGCCGGAGCAGACGCTTTTGAATTGTAACCGGGGTGACTACGAGAGGTTCCGGTCAGTCGTCTTCAGATGAGTTGGTGTTCTTGTAGAGACCGCTGGTGGCTCCTGTTGAGGACAAGGGTCGCCTTGAGTTGCCGCTGACTGCACCGGAAATCGCCGCACTACTTTGACGAGTTCCCACGGAAGCGTTCACAGAACGACTCTTCGCTCCATTTGGCAATGTCACCGGGAATGGCTTCGTCGGACTCCACGCGAGGCTCTTGCGTGAATAGCCAATGTAGTCCAGAAATCGAGACAGACTCAGAACATAAACACCATTGTCAGTAGCAGCTTCCTCCATGCGTATCTTGAGCTTACGAATGCGATTATTCAGTTCCTTCTGCACTGTGTCCTGAGTACCTTCGTCACCAAGATCACCAATCAGCACAAAGCGAGTACTGGAAGTCAGACGCTCACCGATGTCGGACTCCGGAATGATCTCACCGTCCTCACCGATCACCTCTGCATCGTCGGTGACCTCAAGCGTGATCCGAGCTCCATTAGCGGAAACCATTCGTCGGAACTCTTCACGATCGCTGCCAGGATTGCCGTCGAAATCAAGAGCACCGACAACGGCAATTTCCATGGCCTGACCAGGTGAAAAAATTGGGGAATACACCGGGTCACCAGCAGCCATCGGTTCACCCAGCTTGGGATCCACGATATCCGCCTTGGCAAGTGCCAGCCCCAGAATTTCTGTAATGACAAGCTTGCCCTTCAGATCTCGGTCGCTTTGAGGCAATCCGACACCAGCGTTGCTCACACCGTAGACCGAGAACGTTGTGCCAACACGCAGTTTGTCGCGACTTCCGATGTCCACAAATGCGGTCTGACTGGCCTGGTCAACAAATGTCAGACGTCCGGCCGGCCGCTCAAAATTCAGGTTTTCAAGCTGGAATTTGGCAGCACGCAGTTTCTTCAGAGTATCGCGCTGCCTGCTGATCTCATCTCGCAACGTGGTCATCTCGCGTTCTTTTGACTCACGGTAGTTGGAGAAACTTTCCTGCTCGGTTGTCAGGTCATCGCGCAGCTGGTCGATCTGGGCATCCTTCGTCGTCAGTTCTTCGCGGTGTGTCCGTTCGCGGACCAGCCAGTCAGCCTCTTTGCTGGCAAGGTCGTCCTGGAGCACCTTCAGGCTCTCACGGAAATTCACTCGGTCGGTGTTCAGCTGAGCTTCCGCAGTGAGCATATTCACACGACTGGTTTCAGCCATGACTTTCTCGTTGTCCCGGTTCCGCGCGTACTGCTGAACAGCCGCCTCCAGATTCAGATCTGCAGTGCCAGTGGTGTCAGCGCTGGCGGCGACAATAAGCTGCCTGGACTGCTGAATCTCATCATCGATCTTTTGTTCCAGCTCTGCACCATTCGCCTCACCTGCCAGCGTTCCGCCGAAACGACCGATGTGAGTACGCAGGGTGTCGATCGCACTTCCGCGTGCGGTCATTCCAGCCTTCAGCGTGGTGCTCTCGGCTGTCAGCTGATTCACCTGCTGTTCCAGTTCTGTGTATTCCGTCCAGGTCATGTACCAGGCGACGGAAACGCCGACAGTAAGCAGCGCGAAGACTGACGCGAAGATGACCAGACCATTGCCGTCCTTTGATGCCATGTCCTACACCATCCCCGGTGACTGCCATGCAGCGACCGAAAAAAATGAGTCACGTCTGCCAGTCTGCTTTCAGTAAGCAGTTCTGCACACGCAATCTGATGTGATTACCGTAATTACCTGCCCCAGCGAAGTTGCGGTCCCGATGACACCGCTCTTCTGCGGCCGCGTTGCGGGCGCAAGATTTCAAAAATGCCCTACATACTGCAGGGAGAGAATGGAAAATACTACGCCGAGAACAGAAAAGAGGCAAAATACCAGGAAGATGACGGTCGCGTAGACAACACCGTTCAGGAAGACCTTAGGCGACGCCGGGCGGACCTGTTCCAACAGGCAACCATATCTCCACCGATCTGTCTTCGGACCGACTGCCCGCTGGAATTCGAAAAGTTTCTCTGTGTTCCACCTGCACGCTTCATGCGGCAGATTCTGCTGATACTGGTCTGCCAGATTGTGACGACTGCACACGCTGATGCCAAGCAGAACGGCGGGTTCACAGATGCAGGTCCGGCCGCATCCTTGACCATCAGCAGTATCTTGCCAATAATCCGCGTCCTGCAGGTCGCACGGATTACAAGTAGCGTCCCCGCCCATTGTTCCCCCCGATGAAATCAGGCAACTTATGACCGCCAAAGAACTTGAGACCTTCCGTAGTCTTCTGAAGTTGCTTCGCGGCCGACTCCGTGGTGACGTTGAACAACTGCAGGAGGAAGCTTTTTCCGGCTCAGAAGCGGGAAATGAACATCGGTCCTCCAATCACCTGGCCGAACTCGGCTCAGACGCCTGGGACCTTGAATTCTCTCTGCAACTCGTTGAAAGCGACCAGAGTGTGCTCGAAGAAATTGCACATGCTCTCGAGAAAATCGACTCCGGCACATTCGGATTATGCGAGACGTGCGTCGAAAATGGCCGGAGTTCCACCAAGGCAAAGATCGCCAAGGCCAGACTTCAGGCAATACCCTATGCTCGAAACTGCATTGACTGCGAGCGTCTGAAGGAAGACGGTCGCTGATGGAGATTCCGCTGCGTCGTCGGGCAGTCACCTTCGGCATACTCACATTTGTGTGCCTTGCGACTGATCTCGGCAGCAAAAGCTACGTATTTGGCAGGCTGGGCGGTCCTTATCAGCGTACGGGCTGGCTGATCGACGGCTGGCTGAAATTCGAACTCCTTACCAGCCTGAACCACGGCGCTTTGTGGGGTATGGGACAAGGCTTCTCCCTCTGGTTTGCGGCAATCAGCGTCGTCGCCATGATCGGAATCCTCTACTGGCTGTTCGTCCGTGGTGCGTGCCGCAGCCTGCTGCTCACCTGCAGTCTGGGCATGATTTCCGGTGGAACACTTGGTAATCTGTACGATCGTCTTGGATTACATGGTGTGCGTGAGCCCGACTCCGAACGGACAGCTCTGGCGGTACGTGATTTTTTTCATTTTGTTCTGGGGCCACTCGACTGGGCCATCTTCAATGCTGCCGACTGCTTTCTGGTCGTTGGCTCTGCAATGCTCTTCCTGCACTCGCTTCTTGAAGAACGGCGTGAGTCACAGGCAAAGTCAGCTGTGCCACCCGCTCAGCAGTGACGAATGGTGCTGCAAATCAGTGCCGATTTCAGCTGCAGAATTCTCCTCCACAACGATTCTGCGTTACCCGCGTTCCACGAAAGGTATGCCCGTGCCTGTTCTCATTCGCGCTCTGCTTGCTGCCTGCATTCTGCTGCCCATTCCCCGCAGTACTGCAGATGAGTCGTCTGCAAGTGCCCCACTGCTGTTAAAGGCTCGATCACGCACGCAGACCGCAGCCGATTCCGAGCGCTGGCATTCCACCACGACCACACTGAACTGGAACCCCCGCGAGACCTGTATCATCGTCTGCGATATGTGGGACCATCACTGGTGCGTTCCCTCCGAACAACGTGTCGGAGAAATGGCTCCGCATATGAATCGTGTGCTCAATGCAGCACGAGCTCGGGGCGTCTTCATCATCCACTGCCCCAGCGACACGATGGAAGCGTATGCCGATCATCCAGCTCGCCTGCGCGCCATCAAT
>JALRDR010000676.1 GCA_023262145.1 Planctomycetaceae bacterium
TGTCGGACAGGATTTCATACTGCAGACGGACCCGCGACGGGACACGCCTGTGTCAGCGCCGGTCAGTACCTGACTGTTCGCCGCTGTTGCTGACATCTTCCCTCAAGGACAATCGCCGGTGAGCGAGAACACCAGTCAAAAAGCACTCAGAAAGATGGCCACGGCAACCTGTATGGTTGCCCTGCTGCCCATCGGTCTTGGTGCGCTGGTAACTACGCTCAAGGCAGGTATGGCATTCGCGGACTGGCCGTCGTCAGATGGCCAGAACATGCTGTTGTACCCTTGGCTGAGCGACTTCCGTACTCATCCCGACAAGTTCGTGGAACACGGGCACCGGTTGGCTGGCGTTGTGATCGGCCTGACGGCGATTGCGCTGGCGATCAGCAGCTGGGGTTATCGTGGCTGGGTGCGTCGCTATGGACTCTTCCTGCTGCTGGCGGTGATCCTGCAGGGCCTGCTCGGCGGTGCTCGCGTTCTGCTTGACGCCGGGACGCTGGCGATGACGCACAGCCTTACTGGCGCACTTTTCTTCTCGGCCTGCGTTGTTTATCGCACGTTGCTTTCCCCTCAGGCTGCTGTCTGGAAGCAGGTCACTGAAGATCGGCTCAGCATCACCAGTGTGGCGATTTCAGCAATACTCCCTGTGGTCGTTCTGGCCCAGTATTTCCTTGGCGGCATGCTGCGACACCTGCATCTGCTTCGTAACGAGCACATCATCGGTGCAATCATCACATTGATCTGTTGCGTCTGGGTCGGTGTCAGCCTGGTACGGGCGGCAAACCCGGTTCTGTGCAGATGTGGGGTTGCCGTTGTATCGACAGTTGCAATGCAGTTTGCACTCGGCCTTGGCGCTCTGACAACCCGCTTTGGGTTTCAGAAGCTTGGGTACGTCTCAGTATTCGGTTCACTTGAGCAGGCGATCTTCTGCAGTCTGCATACAGTGGTTGGAATTCTTCTCGTAGCCGCTGCGTTCAGTACTTCAGTCTGGACGATCCTGTTGCTCCGTGAAGGACGGTTTACCGCCGCTGCCTTTTCACCGACGGCATCGTCTGTGCAGGGGGGTGTCGCGTGAGCAGTGCATCTCCGCCGACCGTCGCGCCGACGCGCACTGCGTTTTTCGTACGTGCAGCGGACTATTCCCAGATGCTGCGACTGCGAATCATTGTCATGTCGGCCGTAGCCATCTCGGCAGGATTTGTGCTGGCTTCGCGAGCCCAGCCCGACTGGGCCCTGCTGTCATTATCGGTGATTGGGATTTCCTGCCTTGTGGCCGCTTCCAGCGTGCTGAATCAGGTGCTCGAAGCCAGTTCAGACGGTCGTATGTCTCGCACTGCAGATCGTCCTCTCGCCAGCGGTCGCATCTCATTGGGCGAGGGATTTGCACTGGGTGCCGGACTGGCTGTCTCCGGAACTGTCCTGCTCTGGGTTCAGGTCAACCAACTGACGTCAATCGCTTCATTCCTGACGATGCTGTCTTATGTGCTGGTATACACACCGTTGAAGCGTCGAACGATTTTTTGCACGACCGCCGGAGCAGTTCCGGGGGCGATGCCGTCTGTGCGGGGCTGGTTCGCTGCTGGCGGCAGT
>JALRDR010000787.1 GCA_023262145.1 Planctomycetaceae bacterium
TTCCACGATACTCCTGAAGACTGCGAAGTCGCTCTCTGCCGCGATCTCTGAAATGTTATGAATCGGCATTCCAAACCGCAGGTCTGGTTTGTCGGTCCCGTACTTTTCCATCACTTCGGCGTGAGTGTAACGCGGGAGCGGCAGCGGGATATCGATGTCGCGCACTTCCTTCATCACTCCCGAGACCAGGCCGTCAATCATCTGCAGGATGTCATCGCGTTGTACGAACGACATTTCAAGGTCGATCTGGGTGAACTCCGGCTGGCGGTCAGCACGCAGGTCTTCATCCCGAAAACACCGTGCAATCTGGTAGTAGCGATCGAAACCGGACACCATCAGGATCTGCTTGTAAATCTGCGGTGACTGCGGCAGCGCGTAAAAGCTTCCCGGATGCACTCGACTGGGCACCAGATAATCGCGGGCTCCTTCGGGCGTGCTGCGGCCCAGCATCGGCGTTTCGATCTCAAGAAAGTCTCGCTCGTTGAAATAGCGGCGGACCGCCTGAGTCAGATCGTGACGCAGACGCAGGTTTTTCTGAAGTTCAGGACGGCGCAGATCCAGAAAGCGGTGGGAGAGTCGCAGTTCTTCATTGGGCAGATCACCGCCCTCAATTTCAAACGGCGGCGTCTTACTGCGGGAGAGCAGTTTGAGCTGAGTGACGCGGACTTCGATCTCGCCAGTTTCCAGTTTCGCGTTGGTCATCCCGTCACCGCGATAACGGACGTGCCCTTCCACCTGGATTACATCTTCACGACGCAGCTTGCGCGCAAGTTCATCGATGCGTGAGTCTTCGTCGGTATTGAAAACTACCTGCGTCTTGCCGTAGCGGTCACGGAGGTCGACAAACACCAGCTCCCGGCCCTGTTCCCGGTAGCTGTGGACCCACCCGGCCAGTGACACCGGCTGTCCATCATGTTCTCGTCGTAATTCACCGCAGGTATGAGTTCTCAGCACGTCAGTCGGATCCGGATCACAGTGGAAGAAGGAAGACAAGCTGCAGCGGGCTGTCCGGATAAGGGATCGGCAACAACAGCTTCAGATAATCAGACTTTATGTTGCTCAGGACATCAGCAGCCCGGCAGATCTGCGTTTTTCGTACTGGCTTTGCCACTGCGACTGCCGGCGTGGCACACCGTCCGCAGACACCGCCGTGACAGCGCACCCGCTCAGTTGCCCAGTTGTTCGGTTGCCCGGTTGCCCGGTTGCAGAACACGTCATTGCGGACAATGCAGCAGCACAACTGCTGACCGCTTTGTGCACCCCACGATGCTGCCAGACAAACGCTGCCAGACAAACGCAGTCCGACAAACAGAAGTCTGTCGGACGCCTTGCCTGCTTCGGCCAGATCTGGCCCGACGGACCAGAAACCAGCATCGTGCACACCCGCAGGACAAGCGGGGGAGTATAGAGGGCAGCTCAAATCAGGAAAAGAATGGTTCCTGATTTCCAGAGATTCCCTGCGATGGGTGAGAATTTGCCGGCACATTCGCCGTGGAGCCACCAATCGCAGGCAGAGGTACGCAGGACAGTGGGAAGTTACGGTCATTTCCGGCCGACAACGGACAACATCTACGGTGAGATTCGTTCACAGGACATACGGCAAGGGCGTTTGCAGCAGGCAATCGCAGGACAGCGAGGGTTGGAAAAATCCCAATTGCATCACGGATGCTGCAACTCTGTGGAAATTCTGCGATTGTACCCGTAGAGTTTCTGACCTGAAGAACTGCCTGTTCCGGTTACCACTGCCGGGGCACTGCAGCCGGATCGACCAACGGCCGCTTGTCGAGAACCGCAACAGCCCTGTCCGCCGCCAGTCATTCAGAGGGCAGACCGTTCACCATGAATTTCAGCAGCAACAGGAACTGAGAACATGTCATTACCCGTCATCCAGGATTCATCCGCCACCCAGGAAGACCCTCTGGACCTGATGGACGAAATCGATGCGTTGAAGCAGGAGCGTGATGTCACGATCCTTGCGCATTTCTACGTTGACGGAGAAATTCAGGACATTGCGGACTTTACCGGCGACAGCCTGAAACTGGCCCGCGATGCCACCCGAGTCACCACTTCCGGGATCCTCTTTGCTGGTGTCCACTTCATGGGCGAATCCACAAAGATCATGAATCCGGAAAAACGTGTGCTGATTCCGGACCTGCAGGCTGGCTGTTCACTTGCAGAAAGCTGCCCTCCGGACCAACTGGCTGCATTCCAGCAGCAACTCCGCGATCAGGGCCGTGACTTTCATACAGTTGCCTACATCAATACGTCGGCAGCAGTGAAGAGTCTGGTGGACTGGATTGTCACCAGCGGCAACGCACGAGAAATCATCGACCGCGTCCCTGCAGACAAGGAAATTCTGTTTGTACCGGATCAGCATCTGGGGCGCTACCTCATGGAGGTCACCGGGCGGAAGATGATCCTTTGGCCAGGGTCCTGCATGGTTCACGAAGTCTTCAGCATTCAGGACCTGATTCGCATGAAGAAGCGGAACCCCGATTCCATCGTGATGGCTCATCCGGAATGCCCACAGAACATTCTGGAGCTTACGGATGTGATCGGTGGCACTGAAAAGATGCGGCAATACGTGCTTCAGACCGAACAGCCCACTACGTTTCTGGTCGCGACAGAAGGCTCAATGATTCACCCGCTGGAAAAGGCTGCTCCGCAACACACCTACATCCCGGTGCCTGGCATTATGGCGTCCAGCGGCGAAACGTGTGCCTGTAACCGCTGTCCGCACATGTCCCTGAATACTCTGCAAAAAGTCCGCGACTGTCTGCGCAATAACGGTCCTGAAATCGAATGGAAGGACTACTTTGCCACTGCTCGAGAAGTCCTCGATCGCAGTCTGCTGCAATGACGCTGTCACCGCTGCCGACAGAGATTTGCTGAGCAGACAGACTGCACAGCGACGGACCACGACGTTACACGCGGCTGCCATTCCCATTCGCGGGACACCCCACAGCAAGCCAATTCACACATAAACTGAACACCCAAAGGCACTTACAGCGTTTACATGAGTTTGACAATCAATTGACCACGGGCACACAGGGTGATCTTGAGCAACCGAGCCTTGCAGTCTAATTTAGTGCTGTGAAGTTCTGCGGGGACGGACGGTTCGTTGACCTTGTGTACCGCAGTTTCACGGTTTTAATTCCGCGGTTGTTCGAGCGTTTTTTTCAGCCGCGGTTTGCAGCAACTGCTGTTATTACGCCTTCGGGAACCACACAGTTCCGCACCAGCAAACTCAGCAGCAAAGCACGTCCCAACAATCGGGCGGCAGCACATTGAAGCTTCAGCGCAGATCGGGCGCTGATCCGGTTCATGCTGCTCTCCCGCCAAGGAATTCTTGATGAGCACAATTGAAATGGCGGCTCGAGCGGCCAGTTCCGGCGAAGAGTCGCAGGCGGCCGCGCGACAGAAAAAGTTCCGCGAAGAGACAGAAACAGTGCTGTCTGCATTTCGCCGCGAGAAACTCTCTTCCCGGGGTATTGACTGGGTTGTGACACTGTTCCTGATTGGCGTCCATGTAGCGGCACTGTTTGCATTTGTGCCGGCATTCTTCAGCTGGTCTGGTCTCGCGATCGGCCTGATCCTGCACTGGTTAACCTGCAGCATCGGGATTTGTCTGGGCTTCCACCGTTATCTCGCACACAAATCGCTCAAGCTGAAGGGTCCGGCGGAGTTTTTCTGCCTGATGTGCGGTTGTCTTTCCGGTGAGGGCTCTCCGCTGACGTGGGCGGCAACCCATCGCCTGCATCACCAGCGTTCCGACCTCGACGGCGATCCGCACTCCCCCGTTCGTGAAACAGGCTGGTGGGCGCATATGCTCTGGCTGTTCCCTCGCCGTTCGTCAGAGGCCAGCCGTCTGCTCATGAAGCGCTACATACCGGAACTGGCCGAACGTCCATTGATGCTGTTCTTCGAAAAGACCTTCCCGCTTTGGCTCTGGGGCAGCGGACTGGTGTTGCTGGCTGCAGGCTGGGCCGCCGGGGGCTGGCAACTGGGCGTTTCGTGGCTGGTCTGGGGAATGGGTGTCCGTATGGTTGCTGCATATCACAGCACCTGGTTCGTGAACTCTGCGACACATCTGTGGGGCTACCGCAACTACGACACCCGCGATGAGTCACGCAATCTGTGGTGGGTGGCGATCCTCGCATACGGCGAAGGCTGGCATAACAATCATCACGCCCACCCGGCGATTGCTCCGGCAGGCCACAAGTGGTGGGAATTTGACATCACGTGGTGGTCGATCAGTTTTTTGAAGCTGATTGGTCAGGCGTATGACGTGAAGGATCGATTGCCGAAGGGGCGCGGTGCAGACGAAACTGAGATGCCGGAGATCGCAACGGCCTGATGCAGGAACTGGCAGCGACAATCGGGCGTTGAATACTGAAGGAACGCCGGTCCTTGCGACCGGCGTTCTTTTTTTACGCCAGTACGCTCTGCAGGCATACGCGCCGTGGCAACAGACCGGCATGCCGCTGCAGAGCAGGCTCACAATGACAAAGCTGACAGCAGAGTTCAGTGCCATCAGTTCCCGCAGCGATTTCGCCACGATGTCTCCCGGCCGGCACCATCAAGAATCGGATTCAGGTCAGCATCCAGACCGGGCTGTCTGAGCCCTGGGCGGTGTGTGGAAGCAACCGGAAGCAATCCTTTATTGCATAAGGCAATGAGCATGCTGCGCTGCAAGGTTGTGCAGGCAACTGGCGTGGGGCGAGCCGGCATGATCTTCAGACCGGGCAAAATAGAAAGCGTAGCGAACGGGCAGCCCGAAACCGGATTACGGCAATTCGAACTCCGGCAGGGATGTCAGCAAAATCAGCGAACAGGGCTTTTCACTTGCAGCTGTTGTTGCCGCCGAGATTCGCGACTCATGCAATCCGTCAGAGACAAAATGCCTCAGGCTGCCGAACCGGACTGCTGCACAGGCTCAATCCTGCCTGGCGGTCTCTCAACTGCACCAGCTCGGATGCGGTTCGGAGTGCACGTTGCGCGGATGTTGCACCTGCAACGCCGTAATCGCATCCAGCAGCTGCGTTGTCGATTCTGCATCGGTGGTGACTTCGCAACGTAACTGAAAGGTCACTGCTTCTCCGGGCTGCAGTGTTTTGAGCCGCCCTTGTTCTCGCTCAAACTGCCGCGGATTCGGCAGCGTGCTGCCAGGCTCAATCCCGGTCACATAGCCATCCTGACGGGCCCCCGTGTTTTTCCACAACGTCAGACATGGCAACGTGGAGCGATCAAAATGGACGGCAAACGCACGGCTGGATTCGGCATCAGTCAGTGCAGCAATCGCCCAGTTGTCAGCTGCCGCAGCCGGGTCCATAAAATAAACCTGTTCGGCAAATCCAGCCTGTGGAGCCTCGTACAGATTCCACATGCTCAACCCTTCCACTGCGCGACTATTTCTAGGTACGACTTCGGTGACTGCGGTGTGCAGGACGGAACCGGCTTCCAGAAACGGCTCACCAATA
>JALRDR010000801.1 GCA_023262145.1 Planctomycetaceae bacterium
GTTGCGGCGAGCACAACGTGGGGACGCAATTCGACTTTATCCGAAGTCCGGGAAGGATTGTTTCAGGTCCAGTGGGTCGCCGGTGCTTTGCTGTTCCTTGAGCAATTGCTGGAACAGTCGTTGCTTTGTGGCTGTTGCTCCGGGCTGGTTCGAGAGGTCGCGCAGTTCCAGCGGGTCCTGCGCCAGGTCGTACAGCACGGAGACCCCGATTTCCGGATACAGAATCATTTTGTCGCTGCCCACGGTGATCATGCGCTGAGTCATCATGTACGCACCACTCACCGCTGTTCGCGGTGTGGCGGCAGAATCACCCTTTAGCAACGGCAGGAGGCTCTGGAATTCCACGTGCTCCGGGATGTCCGTTTCCGCCAGCTGCAATGAGGTGGGCATGACGTCCTGCAGATAGATGAATTCGTCACGGCGACGGTTCTGGTCGACGCCCGGACCGCACACGATGAACGGCACGCGAGCACTGTGGTCGAACATGTTCTGCTTGCCCATCAGCCCGTGATGACCGCAGGCCAGACCGTGATCCGCCGTGAAGAAGATCCACGTGTTGTCCGCCTGTCCCGATTCTTCGAGCTTGTCGAGGATGCGTCCGATCTGCTGATCCATGTGAGTAATGATGGCGTAATACTCCTGCCTGTTCACCTGCACCGACCATTCGGTGCGTGGAATCGGCGCCAGCTTTTCGTCGCGAATGCCATACACCCCGATTTCGTGTTCGTACTTCGGGACGAAACTGCTGGGGATGCGAATTTTCTCCGCCGGGTACATGTCCACGAATTCCTTCGGCGACTGCCGCGGGTCGTGTGGCGCATTGAAGGCGATGTACATGAAGAACGGCCGCACGTCGGCAGCAGCCATCTGCAGGTAATCCACCGCGTCGTCCGCCACCACTTCGCTCCAGTGCTTGCCCCCTTCCCAGAACCCGCCCTGCGCGGTGTCCCACGGCAGCCAGCTGGTGTCGTCCTTCGACTGTGGTCGGTCGTAGCCCGCCTTTGTGTCCTTCGGCATGCCGCCACGGATATGCCGGGCCACGTCGAAGATCTGTGGCGGGTCAGCTTTGACGTGCCACTTCCCGGTGAAGAAGGTCTGGTAGCCGGCACTGCTCATCAGCTGTGACCACATCTTTTTCTGCGGCACCCATTCAGACTTGAGATCGTTTTCAATATCGCGGGCGTGCCACAGGTGTCGTCCCGTGTTGAGCATGGTGCGGCTGGCCACGCAGATGGCGCCGTGCCACCCGCCCTGGTTGTAGGTGCGGGAAAATGTCGTGCCGCGGCGTGTGAGTCGATCCAGATTAGGTGTGTGCACCTCATCGTTGCCGCCGGCACGCAGCGTGTCGAAGCACTGGTCATCGGCAAAGATGAACAGAATGTTGGGTTTTTCCGCAGCAGTGACATCGTTTGCAGGCAGGGAACACAGCAGCAGGAACGCGGCGAAGAAACGCATCAGAAACCTCTCACAGATGTACCAGATACACGGGAACTTCTGTCAGTGTCGAAGGCGGCCCACAGATCGTCAAGGACAGCTGGCGGTCGTTTTGCTGATTCGAGTTCCGTTGATGAGGTTTGTGCAGTATTCTGAGGAGTTGAGCAACGTGACTGCCGGATTGCAGATTCCGCTGCCGCAGGATCGAATCCACGGGCAACGAATCCCGGCAGGCGTGGTATCGGAGCGGGAAACCAATGAGCCGAATGTTGTGTCTCTTCTTCTGCTGTCTGTCCGTTCTGCATGCGGATGAACGGCGTGCCGTGGCACCAGCAGGTGCAACCGGTACGGTATTGACGAATGCATTTGTGCAGCGGTGGTGTCGCGACTGTCACTCCGGCCATGAGCCGGCAGCCGGTCTGCAGCTTCCGGACTTCCGCTCAGCTGCAGACCAACTGGCGCAGGATCAGGCCACGTGGGAGAAAGTCATCCGCCGTCTGCAGAACGCAGATATGCCGCCGCCCGGTGCTCAGAAGCCTCCTGCGGCTGCCGCGAATGCCGTCCTTGCAGAACTGACCGTGCAACTGGATGTCTATGCGCAGGCTCATCCGGCCCCCGGAAGACTTGATACGCTGCGGCGTCTGAACCGTACCGAATATGGCAATGCAATTCGCGATCTGCTGGGCCTGGAGGTGGATGTCACTGCGCTGCTTCCGGCCGATGAATCCAGCCTGGGCTTCGACAACATCACCGTCACGGGGCTCAGCCCGGTGCTGCTGAATCGATACGTGGCGGCGGCACAGAGAATCAGCCGGATGGCGATGGGGGCGTCTGAGCGGAGTCCCGGAGGAGCAACGTTTCGCGTGGCCGGCGATGTGACTCAGGATGGTACGCGCCCGGCGGGGCTGCCTCTGGGAACTCGCGGCGGGCTGATGGTGGACTGGTACTTTCCCCGCGACGGCGAGTATGAGATCCAGGTGCGGCTTATGCGAGACCGTAACGATGAG
>JALRDR010000855.1 GCA_023262145.1 Planctomycetaceae bacterium
CGCTGGCGGTCGTTCACTCTCAGACAGGATTTTCCTCACGGAGCCACAGAGACACGGAGAACTGCTGCAGTCCGATGCAACCCACCGCAGACCTTCAAACTCTGCGCCTCCGCGTCTCCGTGAGAAAACATAAAAGGAATCCATCGCATGCAGGCCACTGGCAATGGCCAGCGATTTTCCAATCAACGTCAATTCCCAACCCGCGGTGATTTGGGTCGTTCAGGGGAAGTCAGCAATGGATCGCCCCGGCTGTGTCGCTGATGCCGCGAAGCATCGCTGATTCTGCAGTATTCCGCATAATCGCCGGCCTCCTGTCTGCAGTGCACCTCACCAGGCATGGGGCAAAACGCAGTGTTCTCAGGGTTTTCTAGAAACCTGTGGGAAACTTTCAGAGTGTTCCTGTGATTCACCAAAGTCAGATGAGGCGGAATGCAGCCGAACACGGTTACGTCTTGGTGCACTGTCCTGCTGCAGCACTGGCAAACACTCAGCCTCGCATCCGCAGGGCGCAGGTCAAACACTGTCCGTCGTTGACTTGGGACGCAGTGTGTGGGAAAATCGAACCACGGCAGCGGCACCAGATATTACCGCATTCCACCGAATACATATTATCTGTCTCAAGACACCATCGATCCTTGAAGCAGAATTGAGCACGGGGCATGTAGGCGCGGCTCAGGTTGGAATCGGAAGAATCCACAAAACTCGTGTGACGATTGAGCTGCTCCAACGACTGACTGAATCGTAAAGCACGACATTGCTGTTTTAGGGCAGCACCCGCTTTTACCATTTGAGGAAAAAAATGAGAGCTTGCTTATTTTGTGTTGGAATGATTGTCGCATTAGGTTGCACCCAGTGCTTCGTCGATTCGGCATCCGCTCAAGGTGTTTCGAATCCTCCAGACAAAAGCATTAGTGGATCTCAATCCTTCACACGCGGCTCGAGCTCAACATCTTCGAGCATCTCGTTTAAGAAGGATGGAAAGATGGTTTCCATCAAAGAGAATGGATCGGGGATAACTGTAACCGTTGATGGCAAGAGTGTACGAGCGCGAAACGTTGCTGATCTGAAGCGGCAGCATCCAGACGCCTACCAGCTGTACGTTGAAAAGCCCGGTGTTGCAATCGCTTCCGCTGGTGGATCGGCTGCCGCATCGGGTAGCGCGTCATCCAGCTCAACGAAAGGCAGCCACCCCGGCAGCCTGGAAACCAAGACCAGCAAATCGAAAGATCGTAGTGTTACCGTGACAGACAATGGTGAGACGGTAACCATTGCGGAGAACGCGTCGGGGATTACTGTAACAGTCGGCAAGAAAAGCATTCGAGCGCGAAACGCCAACGAGCTGAAGAGAAGAAGTGCCGAGGCGTTCAAACTCTACGAGAAGCACTTGAACAAACCTGACACTCCGAGAAAGGGGACAGATGCTGAGAATCTACTTCGAGGCAACTTTGAAGAAGGAACAGATGCTTCGGATCTGCTTCGGGAAAAACTGAAAGAAATGCAGAACGCGCAACCGGCCAACCCCAGGATCCAAGGCCTCATTCAAAGAATGTTGCAAGAAATCGACAACTAGTGCTTAAGAATCTACCACACCTTGCCGCATTGCCGCTGGAAGATTGACAAATAACAAAGAAATGCACCCGAGTTGTCGATCGGGCGTTTCCTGAAATCAAAGTCTCTCGGCGGCAACCGAGTGATTTTGGTCGTTTGCCGAATTAGCACAAAACTTTGTGAACCACAAACGGGGACATTCTACTTTTCCTGTTGTGTTGGTCGGCCTCGCGGTCGAAGGGAAGATTCAAGGCCGAGCGTTGCAGCCGTTTTTGTCTGCCAGTGACTGTCACC
>JALRDR010000862.1 GCA_023262145.1 Planctomycetaceae bacterium
AGCACTTCCGGTGCTCCTCCTAAGTCCTGCATTCTGTTGTGGATGTCGGGTGGTCCGAGTCAGATTGAGACGTTTGATCCCAAGCCGGAACACGAAAACGGTGGGCCTGGAAAGGCGATCGAAACGGCTGTACCGGGAATCACAATCTCCGAGAACCTGCCCGGCGTTGCTGCACAGATGCGGGATCTTGCGGTGATTCGTTCGATGAGTACGAAGGAGGGGGATCACAATCGCGCCACATATTTTCTGCGGACGGGCTATCTTCCTCAGGGACCGATTCGATATCCGGTAATGGGTTCGTTTCTGGCGCGAGAGCTGTTCCGGGAGGATTCAGATCTTCCGCCATTCATCAGCATCAATCCATTTCGCGCAGTGAATCCGGATGCCTGGTCGCCTGGCTTTCTGGGGCCCGCGTGGTCACCGTTGATTGTCAGCGGACAATCGCAGGATGATTCTCCGGCAGCCTTCGAGGTGCGAAATCTGAAGGTTGCGGAGAGTGTTGATGAAACGCGTCTGCGCACGCGTCTGCAGATGCTCGGACGACTGGAAGATCAGTTTCTGGAACAGCGTCCGGATATTCCTGGCAAAAGCCATCGTCAGGCCTATCAATCGGCCGTGCGGATGATGACATCGACTGCTGTCAAGGCATTTGATCTGAGCGACGAGCCTGCGGCGTTGCGCGAGTCGTATGGTCGTTCGGCCTTTGGTCAGGGTTGTCTGCTGGCGCGCAGGCTGGTGGAGAGCGGGGTGGCTTTCGTGGAGGTCTCACTGGGAGGTCCGGACGGTAGCGGTGGAGCGGGGTGGGACACGCATACGGAGAACTTTTCTGCGGTGACTGACCTCTGCCGGGTGCTTGATCCGGCCTGGTCGTCGCTGTTGAAGGATCTGCGTGAACGGGGGATGCTGGAATCCACAATGGTGCTCTGGATGGGCGAATTCGGCAGAACGCCGATTATTAATCCGAATTCCGGGCGGGATCACTGGCCCGGCAGCTGGTCAGTGGTCGCAGCAGGCGGGCGGATCAGGGGAGGTCAGGTTTACGGAGCGACGGAAGATGATGGCGTGGCCATCAGGGACAATCCCGTGACTGCACAGCAACTGATGGCAACGATTTGTGGCGGGCTGGGTGTTGATTCAGCGACGACAAACATCAGCAATATCGGCAGGCCGATCCCGCTGGCAGACCACGATGTGCAGCCCATCAGCCAATTGCTGCTGTGAGCTGATTTCCGTCAGGAACTGAGTTCCCCCTTTGCTTACCGGACGCCGGCTTCGACAGGTCCCAGGCTTTACCCCATGCATGCTACAGAAGTGATTTCAGCAAAAACGACGCTCACTTCGACCAACGTGATTGCTCTGGTCGGAACGGAGCGTTTTTTTCGCGCGGGGGTGTTACGAGCCATCCCTGGGGTAATGGACGAATCCGGCGAGATCAGTATTTCACGTTTCTCAGGTGCTGAAGCAGACGTCCGGAACGTATTTGCGGAACTGCGTACGGTTTCGATGTTCGGTGATCAACGCAGTGTGCTGATCGAAGGGGCTGAAGAATTCATCAGCAAATATCGTTCAGAGCTTGAGGGATGGGTCGAGAAGCCTTCCGCAGGTTCTCTGCTGATTCTGGACCTGCAGAAATGGAAAAAAACGGAGCGGCTGTACAAGGCTGTCAGTTCCACCGGGCTGATCATTGAATGCAGCGAACTGAGTGGAGCGGCATTGATCCGGTGGATGCAGCAACTGGCACGCGACGAGTTCGGAAAGAAGCTGGATTCTGATACTGCGGCGTTGATCACCAGTCTTGCGGGTGAGAGTCTGACTCTGCTGCAGCAGGAAATCGACAAGCTGGCGTCACTCGTTGGAGATGCTCCAGAGATCACTCGTGAGGATGTCACACGTGTTGTTGGTGGCTGGAAGACGCAGACAACCTGGGACATGCTGGACGCGATCCGTGATGGTCACCCCGGAAGTGCTCTGCTGAATCTCGAAAAACTGATTCAGGGAGGCGAGGCACCTCAGAAGGTGCTGGGGGGGCTGGTCTTTATCTTTCGGCGGTATGCGGAAGCGACTGAACGGGCCCGCCAGGGGACTCCGTTGCGGACAGCACTGAAGGAAGCGGGCATTTTTCGCGGGAACGAAATCGAAGCCGGCGAACGCTATCTGAAACGCCTGGGCTTTGAAAAAGCGAGCCGTATTTTTTCGCTGCTGATGGAAGCGGACCGTGACATGAAGGGGGGCAGTCGAGTGAATCCGGTGATACTACTGGAGCGGCTGTTTATTCGACTTGCAGGCGCACCGGTGTTGTACGAGCCGCAGGCTGGCCAGGGTACCTGATTCAGGTTGTCCTGCTGATCCGGGGAATGCGGGCATTCCGCGGCCCTCTAGTGCTGGTGCCCGAATTCCGGGAATATCGCTGGTCCGCGGGCGGTGCAGTGGAGTGCCGTTTTCCAGTGCTTTCGATCAGATGTACCAGAAGCAGCAAATGGCGACGGCCGTGGGGAACAGAGCGCCCAGCAGAAGCTTGACGGGGCTGACGCCGTTCCCCGAAAATGCCGGCGACGACTGCAGAATTCCGACCCCTGCGGGGTTCGGCGCATTGGCAATGACTGTCAGTCCGCCCCCGGTGACAGCACCGGCAACCAGTGCATATTTCATCGCATCGGTCAGGCCTTCGACCTTGCTGCCCAGCAACGTAAGTGCCGCATTGTCGGTGATGGCAGTAAGCCCGGTTGCTCCGAAGTAGAGCGACGCTTCATTCAGGCTGCCGATCAGGGGCGAGAGCCACCAGCTTTGCAGGCTGCCGAAGGTGACCAGACCGGCGAGAAAAAAGCCGACCAGCAGTCCTTCCTTCAGCTTCAGCGAGTCCTGAAATTCTCTGGTGGCGGTGACCAGCCCGAGGAAGAGCATGAAAACGCCGAAGAAGATATCCTCATGATGGGAAAAGAACACGACAACGGCGAGGAATGCCACGTGCATTCCAGTGAGCCAGCGTGGGATGTAACTGTCCCGCGCCGGTGGTGGTTCGATGGCAGCGATCTGGCTCCGGAAAACCAGCAGCACCACTGACGTTGAGACCAGGCAGGAAATCAAAGCCCGCCAGCCGAAGTTTGTGAGCATATGCACGGCACCCCACTTCCAGGTTCCGGCCACCATCAGTACTGGCGGCGCTGCGAAGTGCGTCAGGGTGCCTCCAATGGACACGTTGACAAACAGTAATCCCATGATGGCATAGGTGAGCGTCTGACCAATGCCGCGATCGAAGTAGCGTTCCTTCAGGACAAGTGCCAGCAGCGTCATGGCAGCCGGTTCAGTAATGAACGAACCAAGCAGAGGACCAGCAGCCAGGCTGGAGAAGAAGAACGCAGTGCTCTCCTGCATGGGAAGGATTCGTGAGATTGCCAGAATCAGCTGTTCCGCAAGCTTTACGACAGGGCGCGTTGCTGCGACCACCATCACCACGAGTACAAATTTGGGTTCAGTGAAATTCGCCGATTCGATGTAGTCGATCGCGGCATGCAGACCTTCAAAGCAGGAGAAGGCAATGAAAAGTACGGCCGCCCAGAGTCCGAAGACCACTTCGGTTTCAGCAAGAAAATGCAGCAGGTTTTCCTGCAACGATCCTTCGGGGTAGCGATGGGCCCAGACGGCAAATTTTTTCACCAGAAAGGTATGAATTACGGCCAGTGCGAACAGCAGCGTTCCCACAATTTCCTTGACTTCAGCGTTCTGGAGTATGGACAGATCCATGGGTGACCCCTGCGTAGACGGATGCGGGGCCAGCAGTGGTGAGATGTCTCACTGCTGGCTGTGTGAGGTGGCAGCATTCTGCTGAAAAGCTGCTGCAAAGACACGCTCTGTTCCTTGCGAACAAGTCTAGAGGGTGTCACGAGGGAATTCATCCCACGGTAAACAACTACACGAATGCACCATGTTTTGAGAATGCAGAAGCAGCCGGGCGTGATCTATGGACTCGACGCGGCCGAGATGGTCTTCCGGTCGCTGGACCCTGGGGTCCAGCTCGAACGCCTGGCTCTGGAAGGGGAGTGGCGTGACGGCGGGCCGGTTCTGCGCGTCTTCGGGAATGCG
>JALRDR010000891.1 GCA_023262145.1 Planctomycetaceae bacterium
CGCATTCCATTCACATTTCTGACCAACAACAGTCAGCGCAGCCGCCGCGATGTAACGACAAAGCTGCGCAGAATGGGGATCCCCATCGAGGAGCGTCACGTATTCACCTGCGCGATGGCTACAGCACGATTTCTGGCTCGCCAGCACCCGGGGGGAACAGCGTTTGTTATTGGCGAAAGTGGCCTGAGTCAGGCGTTGCATGAAAATGGCTATTCCATGGTCGACAGCAATCCCGACTATGTTGTTGTCGGCGAAGGCAGAAACCTGTCTTTTGAACTCGTCGAGCGAGCGGTGCAGATGATCCTCAACGGGGCTCGACTGGTGGCGACGAACATGGATCCAAACTGTCCCACTTCCAGCGGTACGCGTCCCGGCTGTGGAGCTGTCGTCGCACTTCTGGAAAAAGCCACCGGCATCAGCGCATTCAGCGTAGGGAAACCCAGTCCCGTGATGATGCGCGATGCCCGCAAGGAACTGGGCCTGAACGCTGCTGGCACAATCATGATCGGCGACACGATGGATACGGACATCCTGGGCGGCGTGCAGATGGGATACCGGACCATTCTGGTGCTGTCCGGAACCACAACTCGCCAGGATCTGCAGCGGTTTGCCTATCGTCCGGATCTTGTCATTGATTCCATCGCCAGCCTGCTTGATCCCTCCGCGGAACTGATCGAGCTGCTGGGAGACCTGCTGCCGGTGCAGGCGGCATAGCACTCTCACGAAAATCAGCTTCACAATCTGACAGGTCTGCCTGCAGCAAACTCCCGCACTGAGTGACGGTCTGATATGCTTCCGCGATGACTATCGCCCGCTCCCAATTCAGACTCAGCCTGTTACTGTCTGCCTTTGCACTGCGCATAGTCGCAGGCTCCACCGCTGCAGCGGCAGACGAACAGCAGATTCTCCGGGGACCATGGGTTCCACAGGACTCGCATCAGATTGACTGGCAGAAACTTCCGCGCCTGCACGTGCGGCACACAATCGTCAGTGATGCAAAGCCACAATCCAGAGTGCACCAGCACAATTACCTGGCACATTATGCCGACCAGTTCTATCTGATGTGGAGCGACGGGCCAGGTGTAGAAGACCGCGTCGGCCAGCGCGTCAGTTTCGCCACCAGCTCTGACGGGCATCACTGGTCAGCACCCCGGTTTCTTACACCAGAGCCGCCTGATTCAGGACCCGGCTCTGCATGGTATGGCACACGAAGTGAGCAGGGCATGCGCTGGATTTCGCGAGGATTCTGGCACCGTGAAGGTCAGCTGCTGGCCTTGTGCACGCTCGATGAAGCCGCCGGTTTCTTCGGGCCCTCTCTGGCACTGCATGCCTTCCAGCTGCAGACGGCGGATAATCGCTGGGTCAATTCGGGCATCGTCGCCGAAAACGCCATTAACAATTTTCCACCGCAGCGCACTGCCGACGGGCAGTGGATGATGTCCCGAAGAAAGTGGGACTACAGGACCAGCGGAGTTGATTTCCTGCGCGGTGGTGTGAGCAGTATCAGCAGCTGGCAGTCCTCCCCCGTCCACGGAAGCAACAGTGAGCTGAGTGCGGAGGAGCCATTCTGGTGGATCGCTGAGGACGGCACTCTGGTCGCTCTGTTCCGCGACAACCGTCGCAGCCGATTTCTGTATCGATCTGTGTCACGGGATCACGGAACATCATGGACCTTGCCCGTCCGCACAAATTTTCCGGACGCCACTTCCAAACTCTTCGGGCTCAGACTGTCAAACGGGCTCTATGTGCTGATTTCGAACAGTAATCCGCTGCAGCGTGATCCGCTCACCATCGCGATCAGCAGCGACGGACTCACATTTGGCAGACTTGCCTGGCTGGTCGGCGATCGCCATGTCGATTACCCTCATGCCATTGAACACGACGGCAACCTGTTCGTTGCCTTTGCCGGCGCGAAGCAGACCGTTGAAGTCCTCAGCCTGCCTGTTGCTGATCTGATCAGCCTGAAAATGCCGCCATCCGTTCTGAAATAACCTGCAGCTTCAGAACGGATTTGCTGACAGAACATTCACATCGATTTTCACCTTGGCATCAGGGTTCGCTCAATGTATCGACTGTCAACTCTGCTGCTGCAGGCAGCGGCGCTGGTTCTGCTCCTGAATGTTACCGGCACTGCTCTTGTCGCCGATGTACCGAAAGACTGGATTGATCCGGATACCGGTCATCGCGTCGTTCGGCTCTCGCAGCAGAACGGCAGCGCCAGCTTCTATTTTCATCAGCATGCCTTTTCGTCCGATGGGACCCGTCTGCTGATCACCACGCCTCGCGGTCTGGAAACTGTTCATCTGCAGACACACGAGCTGAAGCTCATTGTTCCCCGCGGACAGTACCGTGGTGGTGGCAGCAGCGGTGTCGAGACCGGGCGGCGTAACCCGTGGGTCTATTATTCCAATTACGGCCCCAGCGGTACGGTCGTCTGTCGCACCAGTCTGGACACACTGGAGCAGCAGCAGCTGCTGCAGCTTCCGCGAGGGGCCGGCTTCAACGGTGTCAATGCCGATGAAACACGCATCTTCGGCACGATCAGCGAGTACGCTCCCACGACAGCTCCTGGTGAGCGTCCGCAGCGAACTTCGATGACACTCTTTACGGCAGAACTGAGTACTGGACAGATCACAAAGTTCCACTCTTCCACAGCGTGGCTCAATCACCTGCAGTGCTCTCCCACCAGTCCTGACATCGGGCTCTTCTGCCACGAAGGAATCTGGCAGGATGTTGACCGAGTCTGGTCGGTACGCTTTGGCGAAGAAAAGGCTCGACTTCTGCACGCTCGACAGCAGCAATATGAAATCGCAGGGCATGAGTTCTTTGGCCACGACGGCAAATGGGTCTGGTACGACCTGCAGACTCCCCGCGCGAGTGAGTTCTGGCTGGCAGGTGTAAATCTGGAAAACGGCAAACGCATCCGCTATCGACTGCAACGTGACGAATGGTCGGTGCATTACAACGTCTCCCACGACGGAACAATGTTCGCCGGCGACGGAGGTGGACCGGAAAGCGTTGCCAACCAGACTCCACTCCCCAATAAACGCCGACTGTATCCGGCCCAAAATGGCCAATGGATCAGCCTGTTCCGTCCCTCGGCAGAAACGACTCCGGATACCATCAGCGGTGAACCTGCCGTCGCCGGTACCATGCAGACCACTCGTCTGGTGAATCTGGCCAGCCATGATTAC
>JALRDR010000971.1 GCA_023262145.1 Planctomycetaceae bacterium
TCCCACAAGTTCAGAGGAGAAACCTCTTGCACGCCGATATTCCTCCCACCAATCCGCAGGTTGATGACGATTCCGGTCCGTGGTATCGCGATCTGAGCAATTATCACTGGTTCGTTCTGGCCGTTTCGGCGCTCGGCTGGCTGTTCGACTGTCTGGACCAGCAGTTGTTTCTGCTGGCACGGCGTCCGGCCCTGGCTGAGCTGTTGGAAGAAGGACAGGACCTGAATGCCTACAGTGGTTATGCCACTGCAATCTTTGTGCTGGGCTGGGCGACGGGTGGCCTGATCTTCGGAGCACTTGGTGACCGGATCGGTCGTGCCAGGACAATGATGCTGACGATTCTGGTCTATTCCCTGTGCACTGGCCTGAGTGCGCTTTCAAAGGGCTTCTGGGATTTTGCGTTCTATCGCTTCATCACCGGGCTTGGTGTAGGAGGCGAATTTGCTGTCGGCGTGGCGCTGGTGGCGGAGGTGATGCCGGATCGGGCTCGACCACATGCCCTCGGTCTGCTGCAGGCATTGTCTGCTGTGGGGAATGTGAGTGCGGCGATGATTGAGATCGGACTGAGTTCACTTGAGCAGTCTGAAAGCATTCCCGCTGGATTATCCAAGTGGCGATTGATGTTCCTGATCGGGACATTGCCGGCCCTGCTGGCACTTGTGGTCCGCTGGAAACTGAAGGAACCGGAAAAATGGCAGCAGATGAAGGAATCCGGTGCTGCAAGGAAGTCGGAGGTTGGTTCCTATGCGGCGTTGCTGGCACATCCCGTCTGGAGAAAGAACGCACTGGTCGGACTGGCACTTGCGTGCGCCGGAGTAATTGCACTCTGGGGAATCGTGTTCTTTGTCTTCGACCTTGTTGGTTCGGTGATGGAGAAGAAACTGGCGGCTGACGGACTTGTGGGAAATGACCTGACAGGGGCCGTTGGCAAATGGAAGGGTCGAACCTCACTGATGCTCAACATCGGAGCATTTTTTGGGATGATGGCATTCACTCGATTTACGCAGGCAACCAGTCGCCGGCTGGCCTTTGCCATTTCGTTCATTGGGGCAGCGATTTCAACGTCGGTGACTTTTTATCTGTTGAATGAGCCCTGGCATATTTACGTGCTGGTGCCGATTATGGGCTTCTTCATGCTGGGGATCTTTGGTGGTTATGCCATCTACTTCCCGGAGTTGTTTCCGACAGCCCTGCGCAGTACGGGTACTTCGTTCTGCTACAACGTGGGAAGATTCATTGCGGCTGCAGGTCCCTGGACAATCGGGCTCCTGAGCAGCACTGTGTTCGCGAAGACGTCAGAGCCGCTGCGATATTCCGGGATTGTCATGTGCAGTGTCTTTCTGCTGGGACTGCTGGTGCTGCCGTTTGCTCCGGAAACGAAGGGCAAACCGCTGCCGGAGTAATCCTGAAGGCTCCGTGAATCGGCAAGTGGACAGGCAGCCGCCCGGTGAGGTGGCTGCTTTTTTTTCCGGGTGGAGGAATCGGGCTGATGCGGTACACGACGGAACGACTTCTGCGTTGGCTGCTCTGCAGTTGTCTGTGCGTTCTGGCGGGGCCATTCACCGTTTCCGCAGGGGCGCAGGATTCCTTCCTGCAACGGTTACCGGATGATCGACCGTCTCTGGACATCAATGGCCTGCGTGGTTTTGGACTGCAGGTGATGAGTTCCAGGCACCTGGTGCTGGTAACAGATCTGCCGGAAGATCAGGTTCAGGAACTGCCCGCGTTGGCTGATCAGCTGTACGAGCAGCTTTGTCGCGAACTGGGTCCGCCTGCACCTGCAGCGGACGGCAGTGAATTTCAGCTCACCGGTTTCCTGATGGCAGCTGAGGAACGCTTCGCAGCAGCCGGTCTGCTGCCTCCGGAGAAGTATGTCATTCGGCATGGTCGGCATCTGGGTTATCGTTTCTGGATGCGCGATCAGACTTCGGACTACTACCGCAGGCATCTGTTGCTGCATGAGTTTGTGCACTGCTTCATGATGTGTGAAACCGGGATGAGTGATATTCCGCCATTGTGGTTCACGGAGGGGGTTGCGGAGTTCTATGCGACGCACCGTCAGGAACCGTTCCGAGCTGGAGTGGTTCCGGATTCCGAAGCTGGGTTTGAGGGCTGGGGACGGATCCGGGAACTGCGTGAGCAGCTGCGCGTGGCCGATGCCGACGTACTGCTCCGGGATGTGCTGCAGCCGGCAGACTCACGATTTGTTTCGGAACTGAAGTATGCTCAGGGGTGGGCTCTGTTCTGGATGATGCAGCGACATCCGGAACTGCAGCAGAGTTTTCGGCCATTCCTGAAGGTGCGCAGTCGCCGCCAGTTTGAGCGGGCGGCTGCAGGGCTTGCGGCTGACACGATTGCCCGACTGCATCCCACATGGCTGCTGGTGCTCGACAGTCTGACTGATGGATTCGACGAAATGCGATCGTTCCCGCAGCTGCATCCGGAATGGGAGGACTGGTCGGCCGTCGCCCCAGCGCAGGATGTCTTTGTGCGGGCCGATCAGAACTGGCAGGCGTCCGGGCTGACATTTGAGCGGCCGACCAGGATCCGGATTACTGCCCAGGGCCGCTGCATTCTGAGTCGGGCGGGAGGTGACTGGGAATCGGAACCGCAGGGAATCACGATTGACTTCATTGCTGGACAACCGCTGGGGCAGCTGATGGCGATGGCCGTTCCAACTCAGCCGGGGGGCGTGCCGGAACGTATTTCTGTGGGGCCGGCAGCGACGCTGCTGATCCCGGGCGGATGTGAGTTGTGGCTGCGGATTAACGACCTGGAGTCATCGCGGGCGGATAATGCTGATGGCTATCAGGTCCGGATTTCCGCAGAATAGAGAGCGTCGGCGACCTGAAAGCACGTGGCTCCCCGCCAGCGGCTTGGGGGGTTTTCCGCGGCCGAGGGTTGTCCAGGCAGATCAGACTGATCTGGCGGTCCGACTGCTCTGCAGTCGGCCTTTGCGGACAGGTGTCCCGCAAACCCCTGAAATAGTGGTTTTCAAGTGACAGGTCGTCTGCCGATTTGTTATTCTGCAGGAGCGGGTAATTCCCTGCTTCCTTCCTTCCACGTCCCACCTCAGCCGCCCATGCCGATGTCACGTATCCACGTCCTGATTTGCGCTCTGCTGTGTCTGGCCTGCCAGTGCGGGGCGCTCAGTGCTGCAGACCCGCAGGTGGATTTCGAGAACGACATCCAGCCCGTGCTCACTCGCTTTGGCTGCAACAGCGGTCCGTGTCATGGGAAAGCGCGTGGCCAGGGTGGGTTTCAGCTGTCCCTGCTGGGTTTCGACTCCGACATGGATTTCAGTTCCATCGTGAAGGAAGGGCGTGGCCGTCGCGTGTTTGCGGGGGTACCTGACGAAAGTCTGCTGCTGGCGAAGCCAACGGGCAAAGTGGCGCATGGCGGTGGTGTCCGCTTTGCGGCAGACAGCTCTGAAGCGGACATGCTGCGACGGTGGATATTACAGGGGATGCCTCGGGAAGTTCCGGACGCACCCACTCTGATCGGGATCAGCCTGACGCCGGATTCTGCGGTGATGACACCGAAAGCGACACAGCAGTTGCAGGTCACAGCCGAATACAGCGACGGGTCCACTCGAGATGTCACTTCGTTGTCATCGTTTCAGTCCAGCGAAGCACCACTGGCGGGAGTCAGCGAGCAGGGCCTGATTTCGGCCGGTTCGTTCCCGGGTGAGGCTGCTGTGATGGGACGATTCCGCAGCCATATCGCCGTCTGCAATGTGCTCATTCCGCGGCAGTCGCCGGTCGCGGAATCGGAATACGCCGCATTGCCTCGCAATAACTTCATTGACGGTCATGTCTGGGACAAACTGCAGCGGCTGCAGATTCTTCCATCGGAACGTTGTGACGATGCGACGTTCATTCGTCGTGCCACCACGGACATCATCGGGCGCATTCCCACCCAGCAGGAAGTGGATGAGTTCCTGGCAGATTCCTCAGAAGATCGTCGCAGTCGTCTGGTGGATCGACTGCTGCAGAATCCGGAGTACGCGGACTTCTGGGCGAACAAGTGGGTGGATTTGCTGCGACCGAATCCTTATCGCGTGGGAATCAAGGCTGTTTTCAATTATGACCACTGGATTCGGCAGTCGTTTCATGATCGCAAGCCGTGGGATCAGTTTGTGCGTGAGTTACTGACGGCGCGGGGCAGTACGTTTCGTAATGGGGCGGTCACGTTGTTTCGTGACCGTCGTGAGCCTGAAGAAGTCACCACTCTGGTGAGCCGTCTATTTGTGGGTGTTCGGCTGGAATGTGCCAAGTGTCATCATCATCCCTTTGAGGTCTGGGGCCAGGACGACTTCTACAGCTTCTCTGCTTACTTTGCGCAGATTGGCCGCAAG
>JALRDR010000718.1 GCA_023262145.1 Planctomycetaceae bacterium
GACGCATCGGAAGTAATGACCTCAATCGACTGTCCGGCCAGCACCTTGCCATCTGCCAGCCACTGCACATAAGACGGAATGCGGATCACCCCGTGGGAATCGTGCCCGACAAGATTGGATTCCACCAGCTTGCGGCTGACCCGAGCAGCTTCTGCATCATTGCAGCCCGCTGCGGCAAACATCCGCTGCCCCAGATCCATCAACTGTTCATGCTGAAACTTCATGGGCAGATTCCTTGAGCAATTCAAATTTCTGCAGGGTATGGCAGGACGGGTCCACCAGTCCTCGATTGCCACCCGCAGACATCACCACTTCACTCAGATAGATCGCCCCCTGCGAATCCAGTCGGATGTCGTGAGGCGCGAAGAAATCACCCGGAGCACACGGATCCGCACCGCCACCAAACTGTGACAACAGCTGTCCGTCCGCAGCGAAAATACTCACGCGACCGCCTGTCGCGCCGGGCTCAGGGGGAGTTGTGCCGGACCACATGCCGGCCCGATATCCCAGCTCCGCCACGTACAGCCGGTTCTGACCATCAAAGGCAATCTGACAGGGGCGAGCAATCCCGGTCCATTCCTGCAGAAATTCCCCGTCCGGACTGAAGAACTGCAGCCGGCTGTTCTCCCGATCGGCCACGCACAGTGCTCCATCTTCCCGCACAGCGATTCCGTGCGGGATCTGAAACTGCCCCGGACCGTCGCCCGGCTCGCCCCACGACTGCAACAGCGTTCCATCCGCCGCAAAGCGATGAATCCGAGCATTCCCGTACCCATCTGCGACGTAAATGTCACCGTTGTCTGCAACCGCCAGATTCGTCGGAAAATTAAACGGCCCGGCAGCCTGTTGAATCGTCCGAAAATCGACCGTGGTCGCCCCGGTCTGCGAGAACTGCCCACTGACACCCAGCTTCCGCAGCAACTGACCATCCGCCGTGAAGATCTTCACTGTGTGATCCAGATCATCCACCGTGTACACAAGGTCATTGTGAATGGTGATCCCGTGCGGGCGAGCAAACTGTCCCTGTCCCCAGTCGCTCAGATACTGTCCATCTGCATCGGTCACGACCACCGGGTGCGTGCCACGGTTGAAGATGAGCACACGGTCCTGAACATCCACTGCGACCGCGGTCACTTCCACCAGCTCAATCTGAGGCGGCAGCTGCAACCATTCTGTGGCCACGCGATATCGCAGCGGACCGGTGCCCACAACGCCCCTGTCGGCAGCATCCTGATTCTGTTGATCATCCAAGGCAGCTATCTCCCCTGCAACACGTGATGAAAACCTTCAGTGACCGTCGTGATGCGGTACAGACTTTTGTCGATGGTGACGTACAGCGTGTGCCGATCGTCGCCAACACCGAACTCTACGTTGCTGGGAATTCCACGCCAGTCCTCAAATTCACCGGACTGATCAGTGGGACCGGTGGGCAGAAAGGCAAGTTCCTTTCCCTGCGGATTGATCACCATCACCCCCGGCTTCTGCAGGCTGCGGCAGGTGAGATAGATATTCCCGTTGATGTCGACCGTGATGCCGTCGCAACCAGCCTGCGTGCCGAAGTCCACCAGCGTCCGCCGCTCCCCGTGCACCTTACCGTCTGCATTCAGAGGAAATGCGTAGACCTTCATGGCCCCGGGACCGGCCGGCTTCTCCTCACCCGGTAACCCGTCGCTGCCATTGTTGTGATCGCCCACATACATCGTGCGGCCGTCCGGGCTGAGCGTAATGCCGTTGGGCTTTTCCACATCGTGAGTCACCTCAAGGATACTGCCGTCCGGATCACGTCGATAAATGGCCCGATGTTCCAGTTCCCGAGGTTCATGCCCGGAATACCGCGGATCGGTAAAATAGATCCGTCCTTTGGCATCGATGGCCAGGTCGTTGGGCGCGTTGAACCGCTTCCCGCCAATGCGGTCGACAATCGTTTCACTGCTGCCATCGGCAACATTCCAGCGTATCAGTCGCCGACCGCCGCCATCAGCCCCGTCGCAGGAAATCAGAAAACCCTCTCGGTC
>JALRDR010001051.1 GCA_023262145.1 Planctomycetaceae bacterium
CTTTTGCTGCAGCATGGGTCGCCAGTCCGCTTCCGGAGCAGCGTCATCGGAGGTCTCTGTATGTGCTTCGGTTGCGTGGTCTGATGGATCCGATGCTGGAGGTCTTTAATTCCCCGGTACCGGATTTTTCCTGCGAGCGGCGGGAGATTTCCACGGTGACACCGCAGGTCTTCAGTCTTTTCAACGGCCAGAATTCACATTCCCGCGCTCTGGCCCTGGCTGCTCGCGCACTGCGTGAAACGGAAGCCGATCCGCAGGCTGTGCAGCGCTGTGTGCAACTTGCTCTGGGAAGGCAGGCGTCTGGTGAGGAAACTGAGGCACTGCTGCAGCACTGGCAGCAACTGGAGCGATCGCTTCCTGAGCAGCCACCGCCGGCAGTGACCGCTCCAATGCAGGTGACTCGAGATGCTGTCGAGGAAAACACCGGGGAGAAATTCAGTTATACCGAGACGCTGTTTGCCAACGCGGACTTTGTGCCCGACCTGCAGCCTGCTGATGTGGATCTTCACACGCGAGCTCTGGCGGATGTCTGCCTCGTGCTGTTCAACTGTAATGAGTTTGTCTATGTGTACTGACGCGCTGAGTCTGCTGGTCGCTCGTTCTACGGCATCTGCAGGCGGCCGCGGGACATTTCTGCGCTGCGTCAGTGTGCTGCTGCTGTGTGTGAGTGCTGCGTCGCTGCCGGCGGCGGAACGGCCGAATATTCTGTTCATCGTCTGTGATGACCTGAATACTCATGTTCAGCCGTCGGGTTATCTGCCGGTCCAGACACCCACACTTGCAGCTCTGGCTGCCGAGTCGATGACGTTTGAGCGGGCGTACTGTCAGTACCCGGTGTGTGGTCCTTCGCGAGCATCATTTCTGAGCGGACTTTATCCGGAATCAACGGGGATCACGGACAATACAACTGATCTCAGAGAGCGGCGTCCCGGTACGGTCACATTGCCACAGTTTTTTCGGCAGCAGGGCTACTGGACGGCCAGTACCGGCAAAGTGTTTCATTCTTCGCGTGAGGAACCTGGCTCCGATGTGTGGGATGAATTTGTTCGCTTCGAGAACGAAGAGCTTCCGGCGTTGCAGCGGGTTCGTGAGAAGTTTGAGGCGGAGTCTGGTTCGATCGAGCTGGCTTCCAATCGCCGTCGCTGGCGGGAATATCCAAAGCCGGAATTTGACGCACTGAATGCTCAGACGCCGCCGGGCCATGGTCGCAGCGGACTGACTGACGAACAGCATCAGGATGGAAAGAATGTTCGCCAGGTGGCCAGCTGGCTGAAGCGTCAGGCTGCGGGGCAAAAGCCCTTCTTCATCGCCTGCGGAATTCAGAAACCGCATGTGCCATTTCTGGCGCCGGCGCGTTACTTTGATCTGTATCCGATCGAGCAGATTCCGTTTACGGCGGATCCTCCGGCGCTGTGGGATTCGCTGCCGCGAAGTGCCATATCACGAAGGTTCGAGGCTTTCGGATTTGAGCTGGGGCAGGAGAATCCGGCACTGCGACGAGAATACATGCAGGCCTATCACGCCTGCGTGTCGTTCGTGGATGCTCAGCTGGCACTCATGCTGCAGGCTCTGCGCGACAGCGGTCACTGGGATGACACCGTGATTATTTTCACATCCGATCATGGTTATCATCTGGGCGATCATTTTCTCTGGGGCAAGGTGACCTTGTTTGATATCGGGACGCGGGTGCCGTTTCTGGTCCGAGCACCTGGCATCACGACGCCGGGAAGTCGATCAGAGGCGATGGTGGAACTTGTGGATATGTTTCCAACGCTGGCCGATCTGGCCGGGCTGACGGGACCAGCAGATCTGCAGGGCGTCTCATTACGGCCATTGCTGGAGGATCCGGCTGTGGCCGGTCAGAAGGAATATGCGTACACCGTAGTGCGGCGCGGCCAGAAGCTGGGCAGAGCCATCCGATCACAGCATTGGAGATATGCGAGCTGGCCGGATGGCGAGGAACTTTATGATCTGCGGCATGATCCGACAGAAAAACAGAATCTTGCCGCGATGCCACAGATGGCGAGTCGCCTGCAGGAACTGCGGACGATTGTGCTGCACAGACAGCAGCTGGCGGAATCAGGACTGCCTGCCCGGAAGTGAACGAACTGTGAATTCCGCTGTGGAGTGAATGCCGAAAGAAAGTACTCGGAGCTGATGCAATGCAGACACGACGTGAAATCCTATACGGCCTCGGCAGCTCAATCGGAGCGTTGGCGCTTTCATCGCTGCTTGCTGAAGACGCTGTGGAAACGGCTGCAGGTGGACCGCTGGCACCGCGTGACGGTCATTTCCCGGCCCGGGCGCGGAACTGCATCTTTCTGATGATGGAGGGCGGGCCGTCGCACATCGATACGTTTGATCCGAAGCCGAAGCTACAGGAGCTGCATCTGCAGGAATTTGTACGGCGTGGCGAACAGAAGTCAGCGATGGAAAGTGGTCAGCGTTACTACGTGCAGAGCCCGTTCAGATTCCGGCAGCACGGACAGAGTGGTGCCACGATGGCCGAGAACTGGCAGCATCTGGCCGGCGTGGCTGATGAGCTGTGTTTCTATCGCGGCTGTCAGGTTGACAGTGTAAACCACCCGACGGCCATGTATCAGATGAACTGCGGCAATCGGTTTGGCGGCGATCCCGGACTGGGAGCGTGGGTCACCTACGGGCTGGGATCGGTGAATCAGGATCTGCCCGGGTTCCTTGTCCTGCCGGAGGTATCGTGGCCGCAAGGGGGAGCGGCCAACTGGAGCAACGGATTCCTGCCGGCGTCATACCAGGGAACTCCGTTGCGTCCGCAGGGGTCGCCGCTGCTGGATCTGAAGCCACCTGTCGGAGTCACACCGGAGCGTCAGCGGCAGAACCTCGATCTGTTGGCCCGCATGAATCAGCGGCATGCGGAACTGCATCCGCAACATGACGAACTGACTGCTCGACTGGAAAGTTACGAGCTGGCATTTCGCATGCAGACGGAAGTACCGGATGCAATTGATCTGTCCGGAGAGACTCAGCAGACGCTGCAGCTCTACGGCATCGGGAATGCCACCACGGACAGTTTTGGCCGCAAGTGTCTGCTCGCCCGCAAGATGGTTGAGAAGGGTGTGCGATTTGTACAGCTTTACAACGGCACGTGGGACAGCCATGACTATATTGCCCGAGCTCATGGGAATCTGGTCCAGGGTGTTGACCAGCCAATCGCAGCCTTGATCAGTGATCTGAGGGAACGTGGCCTGCTGGACAGTACGCTGGTGGTCTGGTGTGGAGAGTTTGGACGTACGCCGGACAACGGTATTCGCGGAGGAACGGCCTATGGACGCGATCATAACCCGAATGCCATGACGATCTGGATGGCCGGAGGTGGCTGTAATGCAGGTCATACCATCGGAGCGACTGATGAAACGGGCATGACTGCCATTGAGGAAGTTCACCACGTGCGCGATTTTCATGTCACACTGCTGCGACTGCTGGGGCTGGATGACAACAAGCTGACATACTATCACGCTGGTCGTTTCAAACAGCTGAGTCAGTTTGGTGGTTCGGTGATTGAGCCGCTTCTTGCATAGTGACGGGCGATTGCTGTAATTCGAGATTCGCGGCAGGAATGCCGTGGCGAAAGGCAGCACTGCTGACAGGCTGTCCGGGGTGCCTGCTGGCGTGTCAGCTTTCGTTCTTCATTGAAGTCCGTTTTCCGTTCAAGGGGTCACTGATGCCCACGCCGTTTCATCTGGCGATTCAGGTACGCGATATTGCCGAGGCTCGAGAATTCTACGGGAACCTGATGGGTTTCCCGGAGGGTCGCAGTTCCGAGACATGGATCGATTTCAACATGTTCGGGCATCAGGTGGTCGTGCATCTGAATCCGTCGCTGGGACTCACAGGGAAAGTGACCAGTCATCGCAATCCGGTTGACGCGCATGCAGTGCCTGTCCCGCATTTTGGTGTCGTGCTGGAGATTCCGGAGTGGAAGCAGCTGGAGCAGCGGGTGCGTGGCTTTGTGAGTGAATTCATTATTGAGCCATATGTGCGATTTGCCGGACAACCGGGTGAACAGTGCACCATGTTCTTTGCGGACCCGAGCGGAAACGCCCTCGAGTTCAAGGCGTTTGCGAACATCGATGCGGAATTGTTTGCGAAGGAATAATCTGCACAGTTTGTTCCGGAATTCCGCCTGAAGTCCGCGTTCAGGAAGATTCAGCAGTGCTGCAATGGAACTCTGATCCTGGCGACAGTCGGGAGCAGCTGAAGGGCATTGTTGTGCGTTGCAGAGTACGGTTCTGAATCATTCCTGCGGGAAAAAGGGGAGTTGCTCATGTCAGAAGTCAGGTTGGCTGGCAGCTGGAGTCTGTTGTTTTCGGGGATCGTTCTGCTCAGCCTTGTCCCGCCGAAGTCAGGTCGGTGCGAAGAACGGGTGCGGGTGGTCACAGTGTCGGCTCAGAGTGAATTCCGTGTTTCGCCCGATGAAGCGATCATCGCATTTTCTGTTGAGACACACGATCGGCAACTGCCAGTTGCGAAGACGGAAAACGATGCGATTACCGAAGATATTTTTGACGTAGTGCAGGAACAGCAGATCAGTGCAGACAGCTTTCGAGTAACGGCACTGCAGATCGGGCCGCGTTATGACCGGAATCGTCAGCCTGTGGGTTACGGTGTCACTCGGTCCTTTGAAATCCGCACAGCGGACTTCGCACTTGTTGATCGACTGATCAGTGGAATTGTTGAGGCCGGCGGCGATGAGATCACGATCGATGAACTCAGGTTGCAGCTTCGTGATCAGCGTGAGCATCAGGTTGAGGCTCGGCGTCTGGCGGTGGAATACGCGCGTGCCAAGGCAGTGCATCTGGCTGAACTGAATCAGATGGTTATCGGGAATGCGATCAGTATCACCGAGGACGTGGAGTACAATGACGATGCGGGTGGGTTTGGCGGCGGACTCGCAAGCGCTGACCGCGATGCTGTGGTTCCACGAGCTGTTCAGGGCGCAGGTGAACGCGGACTTGCCAGAGGCGGCGAATCGGCAATTCGGTCAGCACCGGGAGCAGTCCGTTCTGTCAGTCTTCGTTTTGATGAGTCACCGGCGGCGATTGAGCGTCGGCCACAGGCGCAAGGCGAAAAACGTCACCTGCTGTTGTCGCCCGGGCAGATCAGCCTGAATGCCACAGTACGCATTGAATTTGAACTCCTGCCTCAGAGATAGCTCTGGATCTTCTGTCGACGGGAGATAAGTGTCAGCCGGAGCAGGAGGGAGCGATGCGGGGAACAGACGCGGCCGACGACGATCGTACTGAAGCGAACGATCTGCAGGTGCGGATGCTGCAGACATGCTCAATCCTGGAGCAGATTTCGAAGCAGTTTGCTGACGAATCCCTGGAAGCAACTGCCATCCGAGAGGCAGCTCAGGCCGTCGCTCTGATACAGCAGCATCGCTCACTCCGCAATGCGTATCAAAAGCTGCTGTCTGCGTCCGGTGGAAAGCTGGATGCAGAGATGCGGACTCGGCTGTTGCGAATGGGAATCGACCCTGATGATCTGGACGCCCCGGATTACCCTGATGAACTGGAGGCGGACGCCAGGGACTGATATCAGCAGGATTGTGACAATTCGCCCGCGCCAACGTCTATTCCTGCACCACAGCGTCTGCGCCCAGCGCTGCGCGGAGATCTGCTTCGGCGCGGTGATAGAGCAGCAGTGCATCAACAAGTTTCTGCGCCGCTTCTGCGGCGTATTGTTCCCGCAGCGTAACTTTGAGCAGATCTGACAGTCCCGCATCAAGGTTTTGTCGTTCGCGTGCAGCCAGTTCCTCCGAGAGTTCAACGGACATCTGTGTCTGAACAACCTGCTCCATTGATCGCTGCAGACCGACCTGAGCGGCCTGTACATCGACGGCAATCTTGTCTTTCACAAGCTCCTGCTTTGCCGCCAGCATGGCAAGTTTACCTTCCACGGCAGCCATTTTTCCCAGCGCCTTTCGGCGCTGGATGGGAACTTCCAGAAAGAGTCCGGCTTCGATCTCCAACTGCGACTTATCGCGTTTGCTGCTGCTGGGCTCACCGACGTCCTGCGCTGCTGTCAACATGGCGTCAAATTCCGGAAGTGTCAGGTTCTCTGCCTGTGAAAGCTCCACCTGCAGGATTTTCTGCTGCCACGAGAACGCTGTGATCTCCGGACGTTGTCTCAGCGCTGCTTCGATGTCTGTCGTATCCATAGGGTGGTTCGAATCCGGCTGCGGAGGAAGCGCGATTGCCGAGAGCTGATCAGCGGTCGGAATCATGGGGTTCCCGGAGTCATCTCGCCAGAACAGCGAGAGTTTGATCGCGGTTTGTTCCAGTTTCCGTTGAGCGTCTGCGAGTTTTGCTCGACGTTCTGCAATCAGACGGCGGTTATCAGTCAGTTCCGGAGGATCAATCAGGCCAGCCTCGACCTGACTGCGAATTCGATCGCCACGATCTTCTGCAAGATGCAATACGCGGTCCGTGATCCGATAGCTTTCACCAGCGGCAATCCACTCCCAGTACGCATAAGTTGCTTCCTGAACGAGCTGGATTCGTTGTGCCTGGATATCAGGTTCAGCCAGTTGACGCCCGTACTGAGCTGCCCAGAGTGCTGCGCGACGTTCATCGATGTCGACATTCTGCAGCAACGGCACTCTCACTCCCGCCTTGAATTCGCCTCCACTGTTGGTCTGTCGTTCCTGATACCACGGTTGAAAGTCGCCGCGGCCAATTCGATACCCGGCGAATGCCTGGCCACCGGAGTAGAGTGGCTGGTCAAGACCAATGGCGTGACGATAGGTCTCATAAAACCCGGCTGGTCCGTTATCGCTTGAACCTTTGAGTTTGAGATCAAACTCACCGGCAGCAGCCTGTCGTTCACCGGCAGCGATGTTGCGCGCAAACATGGCTGCCTGTAGTTGTGGATAACTTCGCAGCACACTGGCAATCACCATTTCCTGAGTGATCCTGTCGGATGCTCCTGACACTGCAGCCGTATCAGAATCCGAAGTCGTTGAATTCTGTTGCCCCGTCGGAGTTGATCGAACGTCTGCAGTGTTGCCGTTTACCACAACTGTGCTGTCTGACCGGGACGGGTGGCGAGTTGCCTCGCCTGTCGACCGACTGGAGCTGTTGGTCAGGCTGACCGGTGAGATGGTGTCAGCGGCCGCTGTCAGTTTGACAGTACCCGTCCTGCTCAGGGGATCAGGCTGTTCAGTTGAGCCGGCGACCGATTGAATGCCCGACGGAACGGCATCATCTGGTCTGACAAATCTTTGCTCGTCAAACCCGCCATCCATGGGAGCAGAGTGGTCCGGGATTGTGTTCTGGATCGCCGGGATGACCGCGCATCCGCTGGTCAGGCACAACGCGATTGTCCAGAGCAGGCAGTGATGCATGTAATGGGCTTCCGCCTCAGCGGGCTCCACGGGGAAAGACTGTTTTTTCAGGAAACACCGTACGGTTACGTGTTCGGCAATCTCAGCACTGCACTGTGTTCAACGGTGACAAGATTCGGTCACTTCATCCGATTTAATTGGAATGATCATCAAATCTTTTGCAGAGCTTCTGAAATTCGCAGATCTCCTGTCCTGCCAGAGTTCGCAATCGCTGCCAGAGTGCCGTGCGTGTGGCTGGCCGCCGAGTTATTTCGGCGGTTTTCGTTTGGGCGTGTTCTTTTCTGAGTCCTCCGGCGTAATCACGGGTGGGAAGCTGTTGAGTTGTCTCCAGACTTCCCACCAGAGCGGCACAGTCTCCAGGAGGACCCAGCCATTGGCGCGAACACCCTGCCTGAGATAGCGCTTATCCGGCCACTCCTGATCCACATCTTCGGGCCTGACAAGGATGCGAAATCTTCCTTTGCCGTCGTCTGCGGCATCCACTGACACGACTGTGCCCCCAAATGTGCCAACCGCGACAGATGGCCAGCCCGAGAACTGCACAGCTGGCCAGCCCTCAAATTGCAGGCGCACATGATCGCCGGAATGAACCAGCGGCACATCATTGCCATCCAGCCAGATCTGGACGGCTCGGTCCGTCGTCTCAGGGACAATGGTGCAGATCGAGTCACCTTCTTTCAGGATCGCCGAACCGGAGTTTGGGATGATCTGAACAACGAAGCCGTCAAGCGGAGCGGTGAGTCGCTGGTTCGACTGCACAGCCACCTTTCGCTCCATCTCACGCAGCTCCTTTTCAGCGCTGGCAAATTCACTTTCCGCTTTGGCAATCTCTCCCTCGGCCTTTGCGGCATCGCTGACGGCCTTCTGGTACTGCCCATGGGCATAATCGATATCGACCTCAGCTTTGCGAATGCGGGCATCACGTTCCCTGCGTTTGCCGATCAGATCACTCCGTGCGGCAGCGAGATCTGCGGTCGCCTTGCGGACTTTTGAGGTGGCGGCATTGAGTTTCGCTTCTACTTCCTGGAGTTTTTGCAGGGAAATGTTGCCCTGTTCAAACAGAAGTGTGAGACGTTCGAATTCCTGCTGCAGTTGTGGCACTGCGGACTGTTCAATAGCCAGCTGTTCTTCCACGGACTGCACTTTTTCTTCACCCGCTGTTACGTAGGCGTCCTGTGCTGCTGTCACGTCACCCTTGACCATCGCGTAGGTCTGCTCCTGCCGAGCATACGCTGCGACCAGCAGGCGAGCGGCATTGAGCGCATCGTTCGCAGTCCTGATCCGTTCCTGTGCAGTCCGGACAGTTTCCTGAGTGTTCTGAAGCTGTTGCTGCAGTCTGTCGGAGTAGTCTTCGTCAAGATCTCTGATCTCCGCGATGAGCTGACCTTTCACGACCCTCGCGTTCTCAACAATTCCCTCACCCCAGCGAACGATGCGGCCCTTGATTGGTGCTTCGATGACCTGCTGACGCTCCAGCGGCGCAAATGCGATCACATTGCCGCTTCCACTTACAGACTGCTGCCAGGGAGCTGCAGTGAGTAAAATGGAACAGAAGAGGATTCCAGCCAGCAGCACGGCGGCAATCCGACGGGCGATCCGCGAAGAACGGGCGAGACGCAGTGAAGGCATTAAAGCCTCGTCGTAGGCTGCTGGCAGCAGTACTGACCTTGAGTGCGTTCTGTGGTGCACGGAGTTGTCCCTGTTGGAAGAAGGGGAAGCCTGTGTCGGAGGATCAGTCATAGACGAATTCCTGCTGAGACTCACTTGTGAATGACCAGCATTCATTCAATGACCGCAGAACTGAATTTCTCGGGTCGCATACTGTGCCAGACGTAATCTGGATGTCGCCAGCAGCAGCGTCCATGGCTGGGTCGAACTGCTGAGCATCTGCATAATGTTCTCGCACTCGTCGGCCGGAAGTGCATCCAGCAGTCCGTCGATCAGCAGTAACGCTGGCTGGGCAGCAATAGCGCGGGCCAGTATGAGTTTTCTCAGCTGATTTCTGCTCAGCGGATACCCGCTGGCATTGATTTTCGTGTTGAGTCCCTGGGGAAGATCCAGCAGGTCGCCCAGCAGGTCAACGCTTCGCAACGCAGCATGAACGTGTTCTGACGTGACTTCAGGACGTTCCAGATGAATGTTCTGCAGCAGCGATCCCTCAAAGACCTCAATGTCCCGCGCAAGAATGACAGATCTGCGCAGAATGTCAGGACGCAGCTGCCGCGGATCAACGCCATCAATCTGCAGATACCCGTGATCCGGATTCCTCAATCCGTAAAAAAGATCGAGCAGCATGCTTTTTCCACTGCCTCCGGTCAGCAGGATTCGATCGCCTGAGGCAATCTCCAGATTCATTCCATTCAGGACCGTCTTGCCTGCCGCACACTTGCAGGTCACGTCCTTCAGGCTGCATTCCGCAGGTCCGGATGGCTGCAGCGTCAGCATGCCGTCCTGTCGCTCCATCGGAAGGTCCAGCAGACTGCCCAGTTTGTCGACAGCCGCCATCATGTCGTAGTAGCTCTCCATATGTTTGCCCAGCTTGGCGAATGATCCGACGATTACTGTGACGATCAGCTCGGCGGCCACAAGCTGCCCCAGTGTCAGTTCACCTGAAATGACAAGCCATCCGCCAAGCCCCAGCAATGCAGTGCTGGTGGCTGCCTGGAGCCCGAGGGAAAACACAATCTGTCGCAACAGAATCTGAAAATGCCGCCGTCGAGCAGTGAGGTAGTCGTGAATGAGCTGATCGGTCATACCGAGTGCATACTGCGGAGCCCCGTCGTAGCGAAATGTGATCGGGCAGCCTGCCAGATCTTCCAGCCATGAAGCAACTTTGTACTTCTTCTTCGATTCCTGAATGCTGGTCGCGACTGCACCGCGGCCGAGGACAAGGACGATGAATGTAATCATCGCCAGCAGCACAACGTCAAACCCCAGCAGCCATGGGTGATAGAATCCGAGTACGGCCATGCCAACCAGCGTGTTCACCGCTACGGTTATTCCATCCAGCAACAGTTGTGATGTGACCTTCTGCACGGTGACCACATCAAAGAATCTGTTCACATGCTCTCGACTGTTTCGCCCTTCCAGGGCTGCGGCCGTCACTCGGGGAATTCGGTAGGCAAGATCGGCAGCCACTCGTGCAAACAAACGCCGCTGAATGATCTCTGCTACGTAGGTCTGAAGTCCGCGAATCGCAGCCTGAAATGTCAGAAAGGCCAGCAGCAGCAGCGACAGAATTACAATCGGCTGCAGTAGTCGACCAAACGTCACGGTACTGACAAGTGCCTCAATCGCCAGCGGCGCTGCGAGTGCCAGCAGACCATTGACAATTGCAAAAACAAACACGATGCGGATGTCGACAGACTCGGCCCGCAACAGACTCCACGTCCGAGACAGCGGAGTGGCTCCGCCAGGGTGCTGTTCTCCTGAGAGTCCTCCGGAAAGAGCCGGCTGGAAAACAATGCTGCGAAAACGAAACTCCGCATCGTTGTCGACCAGCACCCCACACAGCTGCTGCCAACTCATTTGCCTGATCTGACGGGATGCTGCATCAAGTACCGTCATACGCCGTCCACCCGGTCGCCCTGAAATCCCGATCCACATGCCCGTCGCGGGCACACGCAGCAGAATTCGCCCACCTTCCCGAACAATTTCCCGGATCTCTTCGGCTGAACAGTCCACCGGGCGACTGTTCAGTGACAGACTATTCCCCGCTTCTACGATGCCGCGCCACCAGTGAGCCTCATCATTTTCGGGCCATAACGTCATCGCCTCCTTGAGTGTGCGGTGGATTCGAGCATGGTCGGCAGGGTCACCTGCATCCTGCTGGAATTGTCCAATGATCCATGCGACAGCATCTATCTCCACGATTTGCTGCCGTGGGTCCGTGGAAAAATCCAGAGTTCCGAGCGTCTGGTGCGACATATGAACTTGCCTGAAAGGCCATAGGAGCGGGAGCTGGCTGTTCCTTTTTTAGACCAGAAACACGAAATGTGAAGCACGAAATTCGTGTCGCCTTAATTTTCCTGTGATCGCAGTCCGCGTACAGTGATTTATTTGGCTTTGCAAAACCCAGCTGAGGAGCCCTGTTTGCGATTCAGATCTCGCAAAAGACCTGAATTGCGTGAGTCTGCTGGTGATTTGTGAAGTAAGCCGCGGCGCTGGATTTTTCTTGCCAAAAACCGTGGCAAGGATCTGCAGGGTGCAGCTTGAGCCGCGTGGAGGGAGCCTGGCAGTCGCTGATTGAAGGCATACCGGGTGCTTTCCAGCGCTGATCAATCGTTGGTTGGGGCCAGCTCCAGTCCTCGGGCGAACCACGGATAGATCGTGGGGATTACCAGCGAGGTCAGCAGTGTCGACGTGATCAGTCCACCGATGACGACGGTTGCCAGGGGGCGTTGCATTTCGGCACCGTCACTGGTCGACAGCGCCATTGGCAGGAAGCCAAGGCTGGCCACAAGAGCCGTCATCAGGACAGGTCTCAATCTTGCCAGAGCGGTGTCATGACTGACATTGTGCAGCAGCATGCCACGTTTGCGGGAGTGTTCTGCTGCGCTGACCCAGACCAGTCCGTTGAGCACTGCGACTCCGAAGAGCGCAATGAATCCGACGCCGGCGGAGATACTGAAGGGCATGGATCGCAGATACAGGGCAATGATTCCTCCGGAGGCAGCCATCGGAACGGCCAGGAAGATCAGCAGTGCCAGACGCAGCGACCCCAGACTGGTGTGCAGCAGCAGCAGGATGATGACCAGCACCAGCGGAGTGATGATCATCAGTCGGCGACTTGCCGACTGCAGATTCTCAAAGTCTCCGCCCCACTGGATTTCATAACCCGGTGCAAATGTGATTCGTTCGGCGACTGCGGTCTGTGCCTCGTTGACAAAGCTGGCCACATCACGCCCGCGGACATTTGCTGAGATGAAAGTACGGCGACGGTTTCCTTCATGTTCAATTGCCGGTGGCGTTTCTTCGAGTCGGATGTGAGCCAGTTCCTTGAGCGGAACGGACTGACCGTCCGAGGATGCAACCGGGATCTGTTCCAGCAGACTGAGTTCTTCTCGCCACCGTTCCGGAATTCGGACCATGATGGGATAGCGTGCCCTGCCCTCGAAGATCTGTCCCACCTGATGGCCGCCGAGTGCCGACACCACGTCCAGAACTGCCTGAGCGTCGATCCCGTACTGAGCAAGCGCCTGTGCATCGGTCTGGATGGTCAGGGTGGACAGATTGGCCTGGTAGTCTGCTTTCACATCCACTGCCCCCGGAATGTCCCGCAGGACGGATTCGATCTCCTTGCCTTTCTGCCCCAGAATCTCCATGTCATCGCCGTACAGCAGAACTGCCACGTCGGCCTTGACGCCGGCAACAAGTTCATCGACACGCATCTCAATTGGCTGAGTAAATCCGAAGGCAACGCCGGGTACATTGGCATTCAGTTCTTCCGACATCTGTTCAATCAGATCATCCCGTGTTCTTTGCGTGGGCCAGAGATTGACCGGCTTGAGAATCACCCAGACGTCAGTCTGGTGCACCCCCATCACGTCGTTGGCAATTTCCGGGCGTCCGGTCTTGCAGAAGACAGTTTTTACTTCGGGGTATTCCCTCAGGATCTTCTCAATGCGAGTGGACATCTCCAGCGAGCCCTCAAGTGTGGCGCTGGGAAGTCGGAACGCCTCCACCAGCAGGTCGCCTTCTTCCAGGCGCGGCATGAATTCCGCACCCAGATGTCGCGCCATGGGAATGCTGAGGGAGAATACCGTAAGTGCCGCAACGACGGTCACAACCGGATGTGCGATGGCCCTGCGAACTACCGGCTCATAGAAGAACTTGACGCAGCGAATCAGCAGGATTTCTTCTTCCTTCATCTTCTTCGGCAGAAATAATGACGCCATCGCGGGCATGAATGTCATTGACAGAATCAGGGACCCCCCCAGTGCGAAGAGCACCGTCAGTGCCATGGGGCGGAAGAGTTTGCCTTCTGTTCCTTCCAGCAGCAGGATGGGCAGAAATACAACTGCGATAATAAGTTCACCGAACATCGTGGGCTTGCGGACTTCCACGGCAGCATCGCGAATCACTTCTTCGTGCGTGGCATCTCCGTTGTCGTGAGAAAGCCTGCTGATGCAGTTCTCCACCATGATCACACTGCTGTCCACGATCAGTCCGAAGTC
>JALRDR010001174.1 GCA_023262145.1 Planctomycetaceae bacterium
AGGTAACGCTGGGGATTGACCCCGGATACCGCACCGGCTGCAAGCTGGCCGTTGTGGACGGCACCGGCATGTTTCTGGACCACAGCACAATCTTTCCAACCCCGCCTCGGTCCGAAGCAGAACAGTCCGCTGCAGAACTGCTGCGTCTGATTCGCAGGCATGCTGTCACCCTGATTGCGATCGGCAACGGCACTGCTTCCCGGGAAACGCACAGCTTCGTCCGCGATCTGATTCGCAGTCACAATCTTGCCGTGACCGCTGTACTGGTGAGTGAATCGGGGGCTTCGGTATATTCGGCCGGGGAACTGGCCGTCCAGGAATATCCGCATCTGGATGTCACCGTTCGCGGTGCAATCAGTATTGCTCATCGACTGCAGGACCCGCTTGCCGAACTGGTGAAGATTGATCCGCGTTCGATTGGAGTGGGGCAGTATCAGCACGATGTTGATCAGCAACTGCTGAAGAAAACGCTCGATCGCGAAGTGGAATCCTGCATGAATGCTGTGGGGGTTGATCTGAACACGGCCAGCCCTGCCCTGCTCTCGTTTGTGGCAGGCATAGGCGGAACGCTCGCTTCCCGAATTGTTGCCTGGCGTGATCAGCACGGAGCATTTCGGCGACGAGACGACCTGCTGTCCGTGCCGCGCCTTGGGCCTGCAGCTTTCCAGCAGGCTGCGGGGTTCCTGCGAATCAATGACGGCAGCGAACCACTGGATCGTTCAGCAGTGCACCCGGAACAGTACTCACTTGTACGGCGTATGGCGGCATCCTGCGATGTAGCACCAGCGCAGTTGCTGGGAAATGCCGCCGTGCTCGAACGGTTGCAGCCCGCTCAATTCGTCACTGCGGAGTGCGGTGAACTGACTGTTCGCGACGTCCTGCAGGAACTGGCTCGACCGGGCAGGGATCCACGTCAGGAATTCCGCGAAGTGCGATTTGATGACACAGTGACAGAGATGTCGCAACTGCGCCCGGAAATGAAGCTGCAGGGCGTCGTCACCAACGTCACTCAGTTTGGAGCATTTGTTGATATCGGCGTGCATCAGGATGGACTGATTCACATTTCGCAGATGGCAGATCGTTTCGTGAGCAGTCCTGCGGACATCGTCAGTACCGGGGACATCGTGCACGTCCGGGTACTGGACATCGACCTGCAGCGCAAACGCATTGCACTCAGCCTTAAGTCACCTGAAAACGGCAACGATTGATCAGGGAACAATACTGGCCCACGCACCTGATTCGCAACTTCGATTACTCTGGCACCGTTGCTCTGCGGCGTTGTTGTTTCAGCCAGTGCACTGCCGCATCAGGCATACTTTCATGGCCGCCGTCGAAGATGGTGATCACTGATTCCCGACTGGTGCGACGAAGCAGGATCTCCCGGCCCAGCAGTTTGTCCTCCCCGCGATCAGAATCCAGCGGCTGATCCAGCTTGCGGTCTCGCACCAGCTGTTCAATTTCTGCGTCGCTGATCGGAACAGTACCGTTCCCCTGAGCGATTCCGTTGAACACACGCAGGGAATGGCTGACCGGCACTGACCCGGTGTGTCCATCATTGATACCTGCCCAGACGGAAATTGGCAGATCACCACTGCGATGCATGTGAAAGACTGGTGATCGATCGCGATAGTCGGCATCGATTTCCGGAGAATCTCCAGGAGCTCCCAGCAGTGACTTTTCAATCATCACGGCATAGCGCTGCGGCTTGCCGTCCTTTGTATGGAAGCGATGCCATTCGGCCAGATCCATCGGCCCCACCCACGATGACACCGCACTGAAGTGCTCCTGATGATGGCCGGCCATCAGCGCCGACATGTGACCGCCCCCGGATACACCAGCCAGAAAGACCTGCTGCACATCTACCCGCCACTGCTCATGTGCCCATTTCACAGCGTCCAGAATATCCTGTCGAGCGAATTTTGAACCGCACGCTTTGGGACTCTGGTTCACCCCGCGAAAGTTGGGATGCAGCCAGATCCAGTTTTCCCGCTGACATACCTTCAGCCATTTGGAATTATCCTGGGTGAAGTCTCCGCTCCAC
>JALRDR010000062.1 GCA_023262145.1 Planctomycetaceae bacterium
CCTGGAGTATCGATGGCCGTGAATGCTCGACCATCCACTTCAAAACGAATGTCGATGCTGTCTCGCGTTGTCCCTGGAACTTCGCTGACAATGACTCGCTCTGATTCGGCCAGCTGATTGATAAAGGTGCTCTTGCCGACGTTCCTGCGGCCTACCACCGCGATCCGCAGGTCGGCCGGTGCCAGCAAGCGGTCGCCCGTCTCATTCTCATCATCCTGCTGCTCCGGCAGCTGCGCAACAATCGCCTCAATCAGGTCGTTACGCCCACGATTGGCCTTCACGCTGGTTGTCACCTGAGGCACATTCAGGAGCTGCAGAAAGCTGGTCGCCTCGTCTTCCAGACGGCTGGAATCACACTTATTCACGACCATCAGGACTGGCAGCGATGTTCTGCGGAGCCGCCTGGCCACCTCTTCGTCCAGCGGTGTGATCCCGGACTTTGCGTCAACCACATACATCAGCAGATCAGCTTCATCCAGACCAGTCTGAATCTGACGTTCAATGTCCTCCGACAGATCATCACTGTCGACTATGCCAATGCCCCCCGTGTCAATCAGCTCGAAATATCGGTCCAGGCTGTGCATGATCCAGGTCACGCGATCGCGAGTCACTCCGGCTGTGGGATCCACAACAGAAATCAATCGCTCCGCCATCCAGTTCAGCAGTGAGCTTTTTCCTACGTTTGGCCGGCCGGTAATTGCGACCCTGGGAATGCCCATCGACCCCTGTCTCCCGATTTCTTTCGCACGTGCTGCTATGCCTGATGCAGCGCTGACAACTGCTGTCGACGCCACCCGCCAAATCCCCACGGCAGGATCCGTGGAATCTCCATGGCCTTCCGTACCTGTCAGTTCGTCATCATTTCTGCCGGGGACTTCAGCGTTCCCGCATGAGCCGTCGCTGTTCGCAGAACCGACCATGGGGCGTTGAACAGAGAACAGCCTGCCACCGTCAGAATCCCGCCGTCAGACCACCACCGTCAGCCTGCTGAAGTGCTCTGCTGCAGAACGTACTGAGCACATCCGCAGGTTTGGCTATTCAGCATCTGGCAGCATCTCCGGCGAATTCAATGCTCTGCCAAAGTCAATTGCACACACGTCTGTGGCACGTCGGAGAAAAGAGCTTTCGCGACTGATGCCACACGGGCACGTGCAGTCGATCTGAGGCCGCAAGCTTCGTCTGGCAGGATGATCATCGACGTGTGTCTGCATGCTATACCACGCGGATCAGGAAAACAGCAGCCGCAGTATCCACCCGAACGTGTTTTTGCAGAAGTCAGAAGGGAGCTGATGCTGTCCAGCGGGATTCGGGGGTACCGCGGGAGAGCAGATCGGTGCTGAACCCGCCTCGAAAGCGACAGTCCAGCAGTCCCAGTCACTCAGCTTCACCATCAATTCTTCAGATGGACTTCACGGGGGCCTTCCCGACTTCCGGGACAGGTGTGTCCTGCAGGAAGTCATCCAGCGACGATCGCGGTGCTCCGGATGCAGGCTCGGATGCAGCTGCAGCACCCTGCCCGCCAGCAGATTCCCGGACCGGTGGCAATCGATTGCCAGTCGCGGCAGGTTCGCTGTCACCGTCCAGAGGAGGGAAGGGCGGGAAGCCGATGTCATCGTCAGGAACAGGGGGCCTGTCGCCACCACGCTGTGGCTGGTTTGCTGGTCGGCGTGCCGGAGCCGATGCGGCGCGGTTGTCCGGAATGCCCGGAGCTGCCGCTGTTTCCTCGAGAAATGCTTCCGGCACAGATTCGCCAGGCTCTGCTCCGGAGGCATCCACTGCCTCAGCACCCATAACGATCTCCGGCGGTGCCAACAGACGTGTACGACTCACAGATTTCCCCGGTGGTGCCTGCTCAGCTTCCTTTGCCGGAGCAGACATTTTGCTGGCGGCAGCCATTCGCTCGAGGTAAATTGTCAGAGCATTTGTGGAGTGGTAGAGCGGCGAACAGCGAACATATTCCGTACGGTTATCCATCAGCTCCCGACACAACAGCTCGATAGCCTTGCGCACCCATGGAGCCTGCAGTTCTTCCTGCGAAACGGACATCATCAGAAATTCCAGCAGATGTCCCTGACTGCCAACTCGCTTGTCAAACTCAGGCTTCACTTCCCGGGCCTTGAAGTAACTTGATGACAGAGAACCATCCGGGTTACTGAGAATGCGAGTTGTCTGGACATAGCGACGTATCTTCTGATCCGCCTCAAACCAGACCCCCGTCAGAGGGCGTCCGCTGCGGAGGTAGACGTTTCTTGCCTGAGCCAGGGCGAACAGACCATGAGTGCCACCGCATGGCGATGTCGGTCCCCCCACCGGCTTACCGACTTCCAGCTCCACCAGCTTCTCAATGCTCCAGTCTTCCCCTTCGTTGTTGACCCACCGCGCGTCTGATGGCAGATACGTCGCCAATGCCCACAGTGTCCACGTCACCTCGCCGCGGCTGGTCACATTCATTTGCGCGTGACGCAGCATGTCCTTCATTGTGATCGTGCCGTTCTCAGTCCGGAATTCCGTGGCCAGCGGCAGGCGGCAGGATGCCAGCATCGACAGAAACTGATTCACGTGGCCTTCAAACCAATAGGGCTTGCTGAACGGATGAGCTCGGCCGCCGGATTCGGTTTTCTCAAACCAGCACTCCGACTGGTACAGTGGCCCTGTGAGAATCCAGTCGAGTCCGTTGGTCACTTTCCCCTCGTGCAGCAGCAACAGGTCCTGACGCAGCCCAAGCAATGCGTGCATAATCTGCCACGGTGTATGCTCACTGGTGGACAACAATCGACGTCGCTGGGTTTCGCGAGTTTCCCAGACAAGCTTGACCAGTGGATCCGCGGATTCCTGCACATCCTTTGATGCCAGACGCAACGGAATTCTGCGTGTACTCTCCAGCAGTTTCATGGCCGGCTCGTGCTCATCACTGCTGAGCAGCTTCATCTGGGCAGACGCAGATTCTGCCAGCAGCAATAATGCAAGCAGCGGCAGAATCTGCCGCAACATTCGTTTGTCGTACATCGGACTCATTCCGACCGCTCCTTCGGTCCCGGCTGGCAGAACGCGCTCACCGGGCGCACTTTGACCACACTACATCGGTTACTATTCGGAATTACCGCAACCGGTCTCCACTTCAACCATCAGAGTGCAGACAATTTCATAACGTCCAGCGTGCCCGCTGACTCATCTCGCCAGCGAATCGGCACACTTCCCCGATTCACAGCATCGTTGCTTCAATTCTTCCGGCGTATATCGCATGCATCACCCCCGAGTAATCCTTGCCAGTACATCACATCACCTGCAGTCG
>JALRDR010000132.1 GCA_023262145.1 Planctomycetaceae bacterium
CGTGCGGAGCGGGTTCGCGTGCGTCTGCCGGATCCACAGCTGCTGGAGCCGCTGGCAGATCCGAATCAGCCGGTGCCGCGGACAGCGGATCTGCCGGTGATCGGGAGGGCTCAGTTTTCCGTGATCAAACCGTGGGTTCCACAGCAGGATGGTTATCGCTGGCTGCATGGCGTGGCACTGGAGTGGCATCGCGGGCTGTTGTTCTGTGTCTTTGGGCACAATACGGGTGCGGAAAATACCGTCACGGAAGTGGGGCGATGGTGTGTGAGCGACGATGGCGGGCGGTCGTGGTCTGAGCCGCAGACAATTGATGCAGGCGAAGAGCAGGACGATCTGGCGATCAGCCATGGCGTGATGCTGAATCACGACGATCAGCTGTGGGCGTTTCTGGGCGCCTTTCACGGGACGCGCGAACGGGTGCATACGCGAGCATATCTGTGGGAACCGAACACGCAGCAGTGGGAACGCCGGGGAGTGGTTGTCGACGGCGGTTTCTGGCCGATGAATCAGCCGGTGCGGATGTCGGACGGCAACTGGATCATGCCGGGTTTTCTGGTTGGTGACGGAAATCCAGCGGCGGTGGCGATCAGCAAGGGGGATGATCTGCTCAGCTGGACGCTGGTCCGGATCCCCCCTGCCGCAGGGCTTGGACAAATGTGGGGGGAATCGTCGTTGATTGTCGGTGACGAGGAACTCACGTGCATCGGCCGGTATGGGCAGCAGCCCCTGGCGCTTGTCAGTCGCAGCCGCGATGGCGGGCATACCTGGACGGCCATGTCTCCATGCAGTCTGCCGATGACAACATCGAAGCCGGCGGCGGGAATGTTGAGTAACGGCCAGCGGTACCTCATTGCATCGAGTACCGCTGATGGCGGTGGGCGTCGCAGTCCGCTCACCATTTCCCTTAGCCGACCCGGCGAGCGGCAGTTCTCGCGGACAATGGTGATTCGGCATGCGGAGCACGTGGGACCGGGAGAATCGCATCCGCGGTCCAGTCTGGCTTATCCCTATGCAATTGAACGTGAGGGAAAGCTGTATGTTGGTTACAGCAATTCCGGGGGACGTGGTGGCAACCAGAACAGTGCTGAGCTGGCGATCATTCCGCTGTCTGAACTGGAATAAGCTGCGGTGAGTTATTCTTCGCTGCGGAATAACTGGTCGTTGCTCAACCGAGCGTCGTCAGCCGGAATCGCTGCCGATTCAGGCTGCGATTCAGGCTGCGATTCTTCCTCAGTCGGCAGTGCAGCCGGTGGGTCCGGTTCAATCGGTGGGACCAGTTCAGGGGATGTCGACGCAGTTTCGTCATAAGCAATGCGTAGTGCCGAAGAGTCTTCAGAGTGTGCTGGCTCATCAGCGATTTCCAGGCCTTCGAGGAATCGCGGGTCGGATTCTACTGAACCTGCATTGGGTGCTTCGTCCTGCTCGGGGCGCTTTGCTGGTGGCTCATGGTTGGAGGGTTGACTCAGACCGGCGAATGTCAGGCCAAAGAACCAGT
>JALRDR010000138.1 GCA_023262145.1 Planctomycetaceae bacterium
CAATGGGGATCGCATCGGGGATCGGGAAAGGTCCTTTGTCTGATTCACCGTCGTAATCAACGATCTGCACCGGAACTTTCGCCTGGTCAGGCGGTACGATGACAAAGGCCATGTCGGGGTTGTAACGCAGTGGCTTGTCGACACCTATGGAGGCGATGATGGCGGCGGAGTCAGGATGCACGGGCCACTCGTCGACCAGTTGATTCCACGGATTGTCGGGCGGGAACACTTCCAGTGCTGACAGAATGGCATCGGCTGCGGGTGAATCGAACTGCACGGGCCGGGTAATCGCTGGCATTGCTGCCGCACGAATTCGCTGTACTCGTCGCGGATCAGTACGAACATTCTGAGCTTGATTCGGGGCGTTGCTCAGATTCAACGCACTGATGTACAGCAGTTCTGCAGCGTCGCTGCTGGAGCTGCTGGCAAAGTACCAGTGCTGGACCTGATCCAGGCGTGGCGAAGTGCCATCTCCGTTTGTCAGAGCCGTCAGGTCCCACTCATAAGTACTGTCACCAGGCTGTAGCTCAATCGGCAATTCAATTCGTGTTGCCACGTTGCGTGTCTGTGAGTGCTTAATGATGAAGGAAAGTCGAATCATGTTCGGCGAGGGGTTGTGTGCAGCCAGCAGCAGCCGGCGGAATGGCGTCCAGTCAGCCACGACCAGCTTCCTTGTGGCACCGAAGGAATCACCGGGGGCAAGATTCACCTGCAGCACGTTGAGTGTGCTGTTCCACGGAGCGGGCACGGTCCGAAGCGACGATTTATCCTCCAGAGCTGTATCGTTCGGCAGTTGACCGGCAGAAACATCCAGCAATGGGCGGGAGTCGACAGGCGGCTGGGAGCACACTGCAGCCGGAAGCAGCAGCGAAAAAAACGCAGCAAGGGCTGTAATCCGCATGTTGGTAACTCCTGAAAGAAGACAGTTCGCTGCAGGAGAGTTTAGCAGATGGTCGTTGTGGTGGGGAATCAGTCCCCGTGCTGCAGGCTGCGTCCTTCCTGCAGACAATCCCGCAGGATGCGCCAGAGTGTCTGCAGCGACGAGTGATCCGGAGCGGGCTGCAGACGGGAAAGAATTCTTCGCGCCAGTGGGCCCTCAGTCAAAATGACATCCAGGGCCTGATGTTCCGCATCATCCATCTGCGGATTCAGGCCGTCTGCAAGGCAATTCCAGATTTCGTGGGCAGTGGCTGTCCGGCGGTTGATCCCCAGCTGCTGCAACAGCGCAGGGCAATCGATCTGTGCCAGCTCTGCATCTCTGATGGTGAGCTGCAGGACGCGTGCGAGTTCTGCCGTGGGGATCGCGTTTTGTTTCTCCGGATTTCCCCAGCGTTCTTCCACGAGTGCCTGCAGCAGCGAAACAATCAGCTGCAGCACAGCCAGATCAGCGGCTGGGCATTCCTGAATATCAAGCACCCGAATTTCAATGGAATGACGATCAAATCTCGCAATCGCTCCGCGAGCGTTCAGGAATGGATGCTGCAGGATCCCTTCCGGGTCATGAGGACTGACGGCCTGATACATGGGCTGCAGAATGACCGCTTCGTACTCCGCTGCTGAGCGGACTGGTTCAGGAATAATCAGGCCGGTGACCTGTGGGATACGTGCAGAATTGGATCCGTAATAGTGCAGTCG
>JALRDR010000150.1 GCA_023262145.1 Planctomycetaceae bacterium
GTTACTGGGGGGAGGGCGTGCAGAATCTGCATGATGCCGAAGTAAGCTCGCTGAAGATCACCTGTGAGCGGGCACAACTGGCCGACGGGCAGGACATTCTTGAGCTGGGATGTGGGTGGGGTTCACTGAGTCTCTGGATGGCAGAACATTATCCCAATGCCCGCATCACTGCGGTGTCAAATTCCAACTCACAGCGCGAGTATATTCAGGCGACGGCAGCAGAACGGGGGCTGAAGAATCTGCAGGTGCAGACATGTGATATCAACGATCTTGAGACGGTACAGCAGTTTGATCGCGTAGTGAGCGTGGAGATGATGGAACACGTGCGCAACCATACGCTCTTGTTTGACCGGATTTCCAGCTGGCTCAGACCTGGCGGACTGCTGTTTGTCCACATTTTCTGTCATCATCGATTTGCCTATCCGTTTGAGGTCCGCGATGAGACCGACTGGATGGCAAAGTACTTTTTCTCGGGCGGAATCATGCCCAGCCAGAATCTGCTGCTCAACTGCCAGCAGCGGCTGAATCTGCGTCAGCAGTGGCTATGGGACGGTACTCATTACGAACGAACCAGCAATGCGTGGCTGGAGATGATGGACCGCAACAGTACGGCGACTGATCTGATTCTGAAAAGTGCATATGGCAGCGAGTGGCGGAAGTGGAAATCCCGTTGGCGAATCTTCTTTATGTCCTGCGCAGAACTGTTCGGGTATGCAGGTGGCTCCGAGTGGTTCGTCTCTCACTACCTGTTTGCCTGCGAGTAAGCAGCTGGATGGCGGACCGTCTGGGAGGGCATGTTCATTCAGGGCAGCTCACGAAGCTTCAGATTACGAAACTCGATTGGCGATCCTTCAGACTCCAGGCACAGAAATCCGCTGGCGGGAGAGCACCCGGTACCGCCTGAAACTTCTTCGCCATTGACCCAGAGTCGAACTTCACCGTTGACTGCGCGAATGTAGTAGTGATTCCACTCCGGTGCACCCCGGCTGAGATTCTTTGTGGGAAAGCTGCGTTTCCCGTTCGGCGATACCGGCGCAAAGGGAGTCATCCGAGCGTTTCCGGTCGGGAAGACATCGCCGTTTGTCGTAAACCAGTCGGGTTCCTGCCCGCGATTTTTGCGATAGTTTTCGGCATACCCATGATCAAGGATCTGTACCTCAATGCCCTCCGGGAGTCCACCGGGTTTCAGAGTGGCGAGATTTTCTGCGGAGGCCCAAAGAAAGACGCCGGAGTTTCCGGCTGCTTTCAGATGTCGCCATTCCACTGAGACTTCAAGGTTGGTGAACGAGCGTTTTGTTCGCATCACTCCAACGGGTGTTCCCGTGCAGTGAATCTGTCCATCGGGGAAGCTCCATGTATCATCGGCGCAGTTGACATTGATGAAGTCATCGCTGCCAGGAGAAACCCAGCCTGGTCCATCGATGGTGATTCGCGGCAACTGGATGGCATCCTGAGCAGATGACAATCCGGTCAGAAAAAGGACGCACAGCAGGAGGGCGGGTTTCACAACGATAATCCTTCGCTTTTGAGAATCTCGGAAGCTGCTGCTGGTGGCAGCAGATGAGGATTGAGCGGTGACGGGTGGTCAGGATAATCCCGGACTGGACTGGTACCGCCACATCGATCGTAGCTCACCGGCTTCTCTCTGTCATCTTCATGCCCGATCGCGGCTCTCATCGAAATGTCATGTTCATGAAAACTCAGCCGCTGCATGTGCATCTGCTGCCCGATCTGATTCCTGCAGAAACACTCGCCGGTGGTACAGCGATCGTAATTGATGTGCTGCGTGCATCCACAACAATTGCAACTGCGCTGAATTCCGGAGTGGCCTCAGTGATCCCCTGTCAGAGTCCGGAGGAGGCGTTTGCATTGCGAGCAGAGCTTTCGGGGGAGAATGTGCTGCTGGGGGGAGAACGCGGTGGCATCCGGATCGAGGGATTTGACCGCGGCAATTCTCCTGCGGAATACACCCCGGAGGTGGTGTCCGGCAGGACACTCGTCTTTACCACAACCAACGGTACTCGAGCGCTGCAGTTTTCACTGGAAGCCTCATCGATTCTGACTGGTGGGTTCATTAATCGGGCTGCTGTTGTGCGGCGGTTGCTTCGCGACGAACAACCGGTGCATCTTGTGTGTGCCGGGACGGATCGTCAGGTGACCGGAGAAGATGTTCTCTATGCTGGTTGTCTGGTCTCCGGTCTGCAGCAGGCTGATTCTGCAGCAGTGCAGTGGGCACTGAATGACAGTGCTCAGCTGGCCCTTCGGCTGTGGCAGAGCGTGGTGGACGGAGCATCCTGCATGTCTGCGGCCATCGAGGAATACCTGCTCACGACGCAGGGGGGACGAAATCTGATTCGCATTGGTTGTGCAGACGATCCGCGGCTCTGTGCACAGCTGGATCTCACCGACATTGTTCCGGAGTATGATCGGGACAGCGGTCGCATCATGGCTCCGCGAGAATGCTGACTGCGCCGCCCGAGGTCACGATCGGGCAGCCGTAACGGCCGCCAGGCCTGTTGTATTCGGACCGCCCAGGATTCGCGGCATCCAGCGGCAGAACCATCACTGATCAATCTGCTGCCGTTAAGAATTCTTTTGTGATTGCAAGCAGAGACCTGCTCAACGAGAATAACGGTGTTCCGGGAATACCGGAAATCTCACCATTGTCCTCATGTTTCGATCGTCGATCGAAGACCCACCGAGGAAACAGCATGTCACGAAGACCAGGCGAAGGGTCGATTTCGCCTTCGCAGTTCACGGCGCAATTACAACTGCGCATAGTGCTCACAGTGCTCATACCGTTGTCTGCGACCGTGGCCGCCGAGGAGCCACCGCAGTTTGCTGAAGCGGAACGAGCATTCCTGCAGCAGTACTGTCTGGAGTGCCATTCCGGTGCGGACGCCAGTGCGGAGCTGTCGCTGGATGTGTTCCAGAATGCTCAGACCGTTGTGCAGCAGCGGCTGGCGGCCGAAAAGGTCATTCGAGTCCTGACATCCCGGGAAATGCCGCCGCAGGATGCGCAGCAGCCGGACGCTGCTGCTGCCGAAACCGTGCTCCGAAAACTGCAGCAGGTACTGGATTTTCATGACCGCCATGCGGAACCGGATCCGGGGCGAGTCACGATGAGGCGACTGAATCGTCTGGAATACCGCAACACGATTCGGGATCTGGTGGGAGTGACATTCGATCCGGCAGAGAATTTCCCATCTGATGACATCGGCCATGGGTTTGACAACATCGGTGATGTTCTCACGTTGTCTCCGATTCTGATGGAGCGATATCTGGAAGCTGCGGAGACGGTGATGGACAAGGCGATTACGCCGATCCCAGCGGAAGTTGTAAAACGGCGGCTTGCATCTCAGTATACAGAGCCGGCATCCGGGGAGGTCCAGAAGCAGTTCATGGACGGGGGATTCCGCCGTCTTGCCAGCGACGGGGCAGACGGTGTGGCCACTGGTCCGTTGCATACGCCGTACAAGTGGGAAGAGGGAGAGTACAGATTTCGCGTCCGCGTCTACGCTGGTGCGGAGGGTGATCAGCCGGTGCGGGCAGCGATTCTTGTGCAGGGCGGTGAACTGAATCAGGTTTCCAGTGAGGAAGAGCTGCTGCAGCTTTGTGGCTCCGTCAGAACTCCGGCATTGATTCTGAAGCAGTTTGAGGTCACGGCTCGGGATCCGGAATCGGCCCAGGTCGTGGAGATTACT
>JALRDR010000381.1 GCA_023262145.1 Planctomycetaceae bacterium
GTACAGCAGGCCCTCGTAAACCACCGGCGTGGACATGTACGCGCCGCCACGCGGAATGCTCCACAGAATGCCGTCATTCGGTGCCGACTCTGTCAGTTCGGTCAGATCCCCTTTTGCATTCAGGCGCACTGCGTGGATGGGCGCAGAAGCTCCGTGAGCACTGGTGATGTAGATGTGCTGGTTGATGGCAAACGGAGTCGGGACCGGGTTGTCACCACCACCACGAATGCGCCAGCGTTCACTGCCATCCGACAGGTTGTAGGAAATCACGCTGGGCCAGCCATTCACCACCACTTGCGGATCGTCGTCAATGTCGTTTCGGATGATGAACGGAGTGCTCCAGTTGCGTTCCGTTTCTCCTTCACGACTGATGCGGTACAGCTCCTCACCATTTCCGGCATCCAGCGTGACCAGAAACGGCCGCTCCGGGTCATCGCAGACCAGTACCAGTTTGTCTTCGAAGATTGCCGGGGAGCTGGCATAGCCCCAGCCAATGCCATACTTGCTGATATTGATCACACCCAGATCACGTTCCCAATGCAGTGTCCCGTCCATGTTCAGGCAGTACAGACCCTCGGAACCGAAGAATGCGTAGATGCGTTCGTTGGTGACTGTCAGCGTGGTGTTGGCGTGAGTCGCTTTGGCGTGGCGTGTTACCTGCGGGAGACCCACCCGGCAGGTGCGTTCCCAGACCTGTTCGCCCGTGTGCCTGTTCAGGCACAGCACCATCCACTTCTGAACGCCGTTGTCATCGGCGGCATCGGCAGCGCCGCTGCGTCCCACCGCCAGCGGAGCCTCCCCGTCTGCTGCAATCACGGTACAGATCAGTGCCAGGTCGCCAACAATTACCGGACTGGAGTGGCTGAGCCCAGGGATCGGGGTTTGCCACAGGAAATTGCTGTCGGCGATTTCATCCTCGGGATCGGCGTTCCAGGTTGCCGGGAGCGGGCAGCCATCCGCAACACCCAGATGACCGGAACCGCGAAACCAGGGCCAGTCACTGCCAGGGTCTGACGTTCGCAGGGAGCGTGTCTCCGCGGGTGCTGGTCTTGTTTGCGTTGTTGAGGGCGTCGTTGCCGACGTGGCGGCTGCAGCAGCCGGCTGAATTGCCGCAGCGGCAGGCTGCCTCTGCGGGCGCGCCGGAGCTGCCGGGCGATTCAGAAAAATGCGATTCTGCGCCCCGGAATTGGCAACGGCGACATCAGCAAACCCGTCGCCGTCAAAATCGGCGATGCACAGACCATACGTGGCTGTGTCTGGTTCACCGAACGTGTTTTCGCTGAATGAGCGACCATCGCCGGTATTGAAATAGACCACGTTCTGACTTCCGACAACGCCGGTCACGATATCCGGATCACCGTCATTATCCATGTCAGCAATCGCCACGGAATAGGTCTGGCGGTCAGCCGAACCAAAGGTGACTCGTTCCGGAAACAGCCCCGTTCCGTCACCAAAGTAGACTTCATTCGGGGACTCAATGTTCCCGGTGACGCAGTCCATGTGCCCATCGCCGTTCATGTCCGCCACCGCGATCGCTCGAGTCTGCAGCGACACTGTGCCGAGGGATGTGGGTTTGAAATGCAGCAGATCCGTTTGCAGCAGAATCTGATTCAGCTGGGAATCCCGATTGGCCAGCACCAGATCCAGCATTCCGTCGTGATTCAGATCCGCTGCTGCCAGATCGATTGTGGAATCGTTGTCAGCGCCGCATTGCACCAGTTGTGGAAAGTTTCCGGTACCGTCGTTGATGTGAGCCAGATTGGTCATGCCGCGACTGGTCGCGATGACATCAGGATGCTCGTCGCCATTCAGGTCAGCGATCGTCAGGCTGCGGACGCTGGAGATTCCGTTGAGCGGCGTGGAGAGCGTGAAGTGGGCCTGGCCGTTGTTGACAAAGACGTTGCAGGGGGCCTGATCGTTGCCGGTCACGATGTCCAGATCTCCGTCTCCGTCTATGTCGACAGGTTCCGCGGCATAACTGGTGCACTGGTCGCTGCCGAGCGGACGAACAACGGTAAAGCGAGCGGCCCCGTCATTCAGCAGAATGAAGTTCTGCTGCGGCCAGTGACGACCATTGGCCACGATCAGATCCAGATCGCCATCGTTGTCCAGATCACCGGCGCGAACTGAGGCGGACAATTCGCCAGCGCTGCCAAACACCAGACGGCTGTTGGACAGCAGGGTGCGTTGCTGAGCTGCCACGTGAGCCGTGAAGCCACTCAGCAGGAAGATGATCAGGACGTCCTGCAGCCTTCCAGTGATCGTACTGCCAGCACAAAGGGTACTGAGAATTCGCGTCGACATCGTACTGACCGGCCGCATTTCGGTTGAGCTCCACAGGGGAAAATTCACACTGGATTGCGATCAGGCGTGGCTACGCAACAAGTCCCGGTAGACAGGTTACCGAACCGCAATGCGTGCAGAATAAGCAATCTGCCGCGGCAGACAATCGGTGCCTGCGGAATCGACTGCGAGGCTGGCAGCAAATGCGGTCCGGCGAAAGCGTGGGGCGTTGCCTGTAAAACAGGGACGATTGCCACGAAACGGGGAAAGCCACCAGGGGAACGCAGGCCCCGTTTTCCGTCAGTTCATTCCGCTGGGTGCGTCTGGCTGTCCTGCAGAAGCTCAAGCTTCGCCTGGTTGAGTGTTCCGCAATTGTTGATTCCGGATCAATGTGATGGAGCATGTCACCGACATGGCGTGTATTGCACGTTGCCCCTGAACAGAGGCATGCTGCTTCGCATGATGACCCTGCCGCCCCCGGCCCGCCACTCAGTTGCACACTAGTCGCTGACGCTGAGACGAATGGTCTCGATCGCGGCATGACCGGATTTCCGGAAGGGGCGTGGCAGGGGCTGGCCGACACCATTGGCATCCACACTGCGGCAGCGAAGATTGTATTCGCCCACCGGGTGCGGCGGGAGCGCAACTGCCCAGTGGGCATTGGTGAGTCGCATGGGCCATTCCAGCGGTTGGCCCTGTTCATTGAACCCGAATGTGCTGCCCGGGATGATGCCGCC
>JALRDR010000424.1 GCA_023262145.1 Planctomycetaceae bacterium
AGCCATCCCCAGCACGCCACCGCGTCCGGCCTGCTTCATCCCGCTGACCTTCTGCCAGCTGTCACCGTCCACACCCGGAATTCCGTAATGACCGGCCAGCGTCGCATTCACAAACGTCACATCGGAATCCAGCATCTCCAGCACCGAACCATCCCGACGAAACAGATCCGTAAAGAACAGAACTGTCTCTTCGTACATATCATCCCGCAGCTCGGCAAACTGCGGATACAACGCTTCGTTCTTGTCGTCGTTCTGATCAAAGTTCCGCAGATGCAGCCACTGACACGCAAACTGCACAGCCAGTCGCCGCGTTCGTTCGTCCCGCAGCATCCGCGTCATCTGTCCCTGCAGCACATCATCCTGCAACAACGCTCCGCTGTCGCCACGCTCACGCAGCTCATCGTCCGGAACGGATGACCACAGGAAGTAACTCAGTCGAGTCGCCAGTTCGCTGCCTGTGACCGCACCGCGCTTCGCACCCTCAGCCGCTTTCTCTGTGCGATACAGAAACGCCGGCGACGACAGAATTCGCATCAGTGTCAGATTGATCGCGGCCTCATGCTCGATCCCCGTTTCACGCAGCTGAGCATAGAACGTTCGCAGCTGCTGCTGGTCCCCGCCACTCAGCTCCCGCCGCCAGGCACGATTGGCAAAGTCCAGCACCGACTGCACGTGCAACGGTTCCGTCTGTCGCATTCGCTCACGGAATTCCTCCCCCCGCTGATTGATCGGTGCCCGCATCGGGCCGAACGCAATCACCAGATCAGGACGGTCCTGAGTCGCAAACTCGTAAATCTGTTCGAAGGCCACGGTCAGAGCAAGCGGCTCCTGAGCCACATACAGCAGGTCGTCCCACAGCCGCTCCAGCTCAGCCCGCTCCCCCTCATTCAGCAGCAGCCGCCGCAGATGATCATCCTCGCGGAAGTACAATGCCATCGTCACCACTTCATCCACGGGAACGATTCGCGAATAACAGACCGCCGCCGGAAACAGATTGCGGTATTCCTCCTGAGCCGCCTGCAGACTGCGTTCAGTATCACTTCCCGGTCGCACGAGGATCGCGCCGCCAGCCGCGAACACGTCCGACAGATCCGGCTGCTGTGCATGCAACCCAACCTGCACCGATCCACCGGACGCCGCTTCATGAATCTCCGCTCGCAACACCAGCTCTGCACCAGCCGTCAGCACGCGTGGAATTGACAGAGATGTCACCACCGGTGCCGGCGTCAGAATGCTGTCGGCATCCACCGCATACTCACCGTTCTGCACGCCAAACGGAGCCACCGCCGGGCCGGCGTCACCGCCACTGCTGAGCAACCACCGCAGCGGTCCAAGTGGATTGCGAAGCTGAGCCAACTGCTGCTGATCGGCTTCCGCAAGCTGCCCGGGATCCGCCGCCTGCAATACCGCCTGAACCTCTCGCCCCAGCATCTGCAACTGGTCGTCGTCGCCTTCAGCTGAGACCGCCTGTCGCCACTCGGCCAGTTTCGAGCCACCGACAATCCGCGACTGCGGTGCCGACTTCGCCCCGGACGCACAGAAATGCCAGATCCGCTCGTTGCCGAAACTGTCCGGCAGCGGATTCGATTCCAGAATGCGATCCACCACATCTCTGGACATATCCCAGGTGCGCCCCTCGCCGTCCACTTCTGCAATGGTCAGCGACACGTGCGACGTATCGCAGGCATGATTGTTGTCGCGGGCATTCACGATCAGCGAAAGCACATCGTCCTTCGCGATCTGAACTTCCTGCGGCACTGCAAACTCATTCCGCTGCCCGTTGTCGTACACGCCCTGAGCCAGCACGGTCACGCCCGTGTCCGACAACAACTCCAGCCGCCATGCCGCACCATTTCCGCACACGCCATCCGCATCAGCCACCAGTCCTGACAGCTTCACCGTTCCTGCCATGGGACTCCGCCATGCTGCGATCGCGTCTTCTGTCGGAGACGGGTGCATCACCACACTGCGTCCCGGCACCACCAGAGTCAGGAATTTCACCTCATCCTCACCGCGGTTGGTGAGCATGCTCGGCGTCTCCGGCTTGCCCCAGCCGTTCACTGTGGCATAACCCTGAACATTCTCAGCCCGCTGAGTATACAGGCCGTCAATGGCACGTTCGCCGCGAGTCCCCAGGGCCAGCAGCTCACCCCAGCGTTCGGCAACCGCCGCATTCAGGCCAGCTGCTGTCGCGAGTTCGGCGATCGGCGTCTCTGACTGCCGCGCTGTTCGCAGCAGCTGCAGATACTCCGCCGTACGATTCAGTTCCGCCGTCATCACCGCATCTGCACGCTCCAGCCGTTCACTCAGTCCCCGCACCGCCAGGGGCGGATGACGATCGCCCGCAGCATCCGGACCAAATTCCAGATGCGGATTTCTCCACACCACCTGATCCTGCTCGTTGCCGTCGCCCAGATCGTGGGCCGTCAGCCAGAAGCTGACTTCCTCCTCGCTGGCCGTTCCGGAACCAGC
>JALRDR010000464.1 GCA_023262145.1 Planctomycetaceae bacterium
CCCCGAGCATCGACTGCTGAGGCCACCGGAGAGACTGCTGAATGTCCGTCGGAATCATCATGTCTCACGTCATCCACTTCTGCAGGTCCCGCCAGCAGGTCGAGTATGTTCCCCGGAGACTCAATGTCATCGACCGCAGAAACCGTGAACACATACTGATTTGACCAGATTGCCACCTCGCCACTGCCACTGACAGCCCGCACCCAGACCCGATAAGTTCCACCGCTTTGCAGCGGATTCTGGACCTTGAACCAGAAGTTTGTCAGGTTGGTTTCATGGATGATCCTTGATCCTTCCGAATCGCCGTTGACCCAGAGTTCATAGCGGGCGGCACCAAGCACCGGCACCCAGTCAATGTATGGGATGCGTGATGCAGAGGGTGATGCTGGGCCATAAACACTTGTCTGGCCACCAACATGGAACTCAATTCGTGTTGACCATGCACTGCGAAAACCAGCAACCGAAGATTCTGCATTTGTCCACCAGGCGTAGTTTCCATCAGCCAGATTCACAGGTGGTGTCCACTCGGGCGTCGCCAGCCCGTTCAGATTCGCAATCACAGCGCCGTTGGCAAGGCTCTTGACATAAATGCCGTAACTGTCCGCTCCCGCCACTTCACTCCAGCTGAACTGTGGCGTTCGATCAAACGTTGGAACTGCCGGGCTGTCAGGAACAGGTGCCGCTGCAACGTAGAAGTCTCTGCGAACACCCCAGCCGCCAAAGTATCCGTCAGCTGCCACTCCGCGAACCCAGATCCGATAACGCGACATCGGCAGGTCTGCAGCAGGAGTCCACGAGTTGGAGTTCACGGTCTGGCGAATTAACTGCACTTCGCCTGTTGAAGTGTTGTTCACCCAGACATCATAACTTGCAGCCCCGGAGAGAGCCTGCCACGTCACGATGGGGCGAGCGATCTCCTGACGAACACTCAGCTCATTCATTGTCGGCACCGTTGTGACGACAAATCGATGCATGTTCGTCCACGGCAGGAATGTCCCGTTGCTGCGCACACCACGAACCCAAAGATCCATCTTGCCAATGCCAAGATCCACCGGAACGTCAAAAAACGTTGTGTCGGAATCTCCCAGCACCCACGGGTTCTGACCAATGCTGCTGTTTCCGATCCAGACCTCATAGGACGCTGCCTCCGGAACCGCAGTCCACTGGATCCGCGGACGCTGTTCGGTGGTGGATACCAGCGGGCTGACGATCGTCGGTCGATCGGAACTTACTGAGACTACAAAGCTTCTGGACTTCGTCTTGTTGTCGCCGGAGGTATTCAGGTTTCCGTCCAGTCCTCCGTCTTCAACAACAACGGTAATCGTGGATGTTCCAGTGACACCCGCGGCCGGTGTGAACTTCAGCTGACCGGTTGTCTGTGGTGTCACATACTGCACGTCAACCGCAGCGATCAGGGCTGTATTGCTGCTGGATGCCGTCACCCGCAACGGCTGCGATTCCCCCGCCCCCGCAGTAATTCCGCTCAGACTGACTGTCTGCTGACCAGCTCCCGCTTCCAGTGCCAGATCAGCGATGGCATCCAGTGTGGGAACCGTATTTGATAATTGAACCTGCCAGCCCACATCCTTCAGAGCAGCCCAGTCCAGCAGCGTCATTTCCTTCTGCACACCGGCGACCACCGCAGGAACCATCACGGCTGTCTGAGTCGCACCGGTGCCGGGGACAATGCTGCTGGTTCCGCTGGCCCAGTGACCGGTGCCACTCATCGGAACATTGCCGCCGAATTCAGCAACAGAATTTGCACCCGTGAACGAACCGCCATTGATCTTATTGAACCATGGATTGGATGAACCAACCCCAAGGAAGTGACTGAGCTCATGCAGTGCGATGGAGTACAGATCATGACTGCCACCGGCAGGTACCCCGGCCCCGGTATGCCATGAGGCCGTCGTGGAAAACGTAATTGTGCCGCCCCAGAATCCGACATCTGTCTGACTGGCTGAACTGCCACCGGCGCCGGATTCGCCCCGCGTTGACACGAGGTTGAGCCACGTAGCGCTGCCTCCGGCTGTTAACCCACCGGGACCACCCTCAGCAATTGCACCCGAAAGCGGCATGCCTCCGGCAAACAGGATCAATGTGTCTGCAGGAACGGATAGATTGGAAATGGAACTGGTGCCGCCGTTACCGGGATGAGTAAACGTTGCCGTCCAGTTGTTGCCGCCCCCCGGGCTGATGGCAGCCAGATCATCCTGCAACACTGCGGCCAGAGTATCCGCCGCTGCCTGCAGTTCATCGCGCCGTGCCTGCTGACTGAAGAAACCCTGGCTGTCGCGTGAGTAGTCGATTGAGATCGTAATCGCAGGCAGAGTGCGTATTTCGAGCGCTTCCGCTGATCGATACTGCGCGCCGCTCCCGCTTCGCCGAGCACGACGCACGCCGGAGGCGATCGCTTGCGAAAACATCTTTGACAACGAGCTGACGAATGAAGCTGAGTGGTTTGCGGGGGACATGATTGTGATCACGAGTGAATTTCTGAAGAGACCGTTCCCGAAAATATCCTAGGCGGGAACCACACCCAGCACACCGCCGAATCTCGGGAGGCCCCAAATACCTGGAATTCCGCCAGTTTTGACATGGAATTACCTGCTCAGACGGCCTATTCACGCTTTCTGAACCCAACCCAACACCTCCCCGGAAACCAGTAAGCTCCTGTCTGCTGGTGTGACACTGCGTTTCCGTCTCATGCCATTTCAG
>JALRDR010000470.1 GCA_023262145.1 Planctomycetaceae bacterium
GCTCGATAAGCCTGAACTCCCGGGACGCGATCACCGGCATCGATGGCCGCAGTGATCGGCTCCTCAATTTCGCGGGGCCAGCGGCGAAGTTCAAACTCATATGTTCCGGCCCGGGTGATGTCCACATTCCAGAATCCGGTATTTCCTGCCCCATTCATGCCACTTCGAACCATGGCCTGATTCCATGGCGTCAGGCTGGTAGTGATCCAGTCGTGGCAGGTCAGCCGCGTGGGATTCTCCTGCTGGTGTCCAAGGGCGATGCTGACATCCTGCACAAATGTCGGCTCCAGCTCGGCCCACCACGCTTCATAGAACTGCTGCAGTCGGGCGACGATCTGAGGGTGCTGCTCAGCGACGTCCTTCTGCTGCCCCGGGTCAGCCGAAATGGCGTAGAGTTCCCTGCCGTTGATCAGTCGCCATCCGGAACTCATCACGGCACTCTTGCGCCATTTGATGGGGTCACGCACCCGCTGCGAGTCAGTGACAAGAATGCGGTCCGGCCAGGTTCCGTTCTGGAGTGAGACCTTTCCTTCCAGCAGGGGGCGAATACTAACACCATCGAATCTCAAGTCCTGCGGGTGAGCAACGTGACACAGATCCAGCAGTGTCGGTACGACGTCCACGTGCGCTGTCAGGTCGGTCACGTCACGTCCTTCAGTGAATCCGCCGGCTGGCCAGTGAAGAAAGAATGGAACACGGTGTCCGCCGTCGTATTCACTGCCCTTCTGATCTCTCATTCCGGCATTAAAGACTTTCGCACCGCCTGCAGTTCCATTGTCAGTGGTGAAGATGAAGATGGTGTTCTGAGCAAGTCCTTCCTGTTCGAGTAAGTTCCGCAAACGACCGACATTAGTGTCGATGTTTGCAATCATGCCAAAGAAGTGTGCCAGCTCTGTGCTCAGATCATTGTACGGCTCCGCAGCATCTTCCGGAGCGTGATTGGGGCCATGTGGTGCGTTGGTCGCGATGTAAGCAAAGAATGGTTTGCCGGACCGTTTACTGTTTCTGATGAAGTGGGAAGCAGCTTCAAACCAGACGTCCGTGCAGTAACCACTCACCGGCATCGCCGCAGGCACCGGTGCCACTTGTTGTTCGTAACGCCAGTAGCTGCCATCAAAGTACGCATTGTCCCAGAAGTCGGGGGTCTGCCCGACGCCACCACCACCATGTCGCAGCACAGCGGTGAACCCACGATCCTCCGGACGGCAGGGGTAGTTATCGCCGAGGTGCCATTTGCCGAACATTCCGGTGGCGTAGCCAGCCCTGCGAAACAGCTCCGCGACGACAGTTTCGTTCTCCCGAATCATTGATCGGCCCATGATTGTGTGCCACACGCCGGTACGATTTGTCCAGTGTCCGGTCAGCAGGGCAGCTCTGGTGGGTGAGCAGGTCGGCGAGACGTGATAGTCGGTCAAACGTAAGGATTCCTGATGCAGTTGATCGATATTCGGCGTCTGCAGCACAGGATTTCCATGACAGCTCAGGTCTCCATATCCCTGATCATCCGTGATTACGATCACAACATTGGGGGATCGTTCCGCTGCAATGATGCCAGCGCCGGATGTAAGCAGCAGGATTGCAAGACCGATAAATCTCATTTCGCGTATCTCCGGAAGTCAGCAGGAAGGTAATTCCGATTCTGAGTGGAGTGGCAGGCAGTTGCAAGTGAGCTGCCGGATGTCGCTGGCACTCAGCTGTCGGCGAGTTGCTGACGAACGTATATCGAGTCGTCGACGGCCATGCTGCTGGCGGCAGCAAAGGGGCGTTTGAACGAGAGTCGCGAGGATGCATTGCCCTGCAGGCACTGGAGCATCTGCATTACTTCGGTAGCGTCAGTCCCTGGATTGTCTTGTGTCCGAGGACTCATCGGTCGCAGGCACCCACATCATCACTTGCTTACCGGCGCTGTCCTGCTCAACTCTAAGCCAGCCGTCCTGCTCTTCCAGAATCATGCGGGCGATCTGCAGCCCCATCCCCATGCCGTTTTCCTTGTTTGAGTACTGAGCAGGAGTCGATGAACTCAGGTATTCTTCCGGGAACGGGACGCCATCATCCGTGACCCGAATCAGGACACCGGTGACTCCTGATGGCTCCTGATGCTTTGACAAGCTGACTGTGATGGAGCCTTTGTA
>JALRDR010000495.1 GCA_023262145.1 Planctomycetaceae bacterium
TTCCACCGCATCTCCATACATTCCGTTCAGTGATCTGCCCTGAAATTCCTCGCTGGCAAACGGATGTGGAGTGGACCCGGGCATGGTGTGCGGTACGTACAGAAAGAACGGTTGTCGCTGATGGCGTTCAATAAAGGACACGGCCTGCTCCGTGCAGCGTTTTACCAGCGTCGTACGTTCTGCCGGAGCTTCAATCACGCGTTCGTTCTGCATCAATGGAAGTTCAGGCCAGACCTCGGGCCGCTTGTCCTTTGTCATGTCGTCGCTGTAGGGAATCCCATAGAATTCGTCGAAACCCTGACGCGTCGGCAGGTATTCCAGCTGATCACCCAGGTGCCATTTGCCGATGCAGGCAGTGGCATATCCGACAGACTTGAGCACTTCGGCAAGGGTCGTTTCCTGAGGATGCAGACCTTTGGGAGAAACCGGTTGCAGTACGGCCGAGTTGCGATCGCTGACGTGCATATTGATGCGGCGTGGATAGCAGCCGGTCATCAGGCTGGCACGACTTGGCGTACAGACGCCACTGGAGACGTAGAAGCTGGTGAACTTCATTCCTTCTGCAGCCAGACGGTCCACGTGCGGAGTTCTGTGCAGTTCAGAACCGAAGCAGGCGAGGTCTCCGTTTCCGAAGTTGTCCACAAAGATCAGCACAATATTCGGCGAATCGGCCGCGTGGACTGAGGTGAAGCACAGGAGCAGGCTGAACAGACATCTCACGATTGTTCTTCCTCCGTCGAATGATCATTGGTCACGCAGCGAATTCGAGTTGTAAAGCGTCACTGCTGTTCAGTGACAGAATCGGCGGACAGGACAGCTGCCGGTCATTGTGGGTACTGACAGGACAGCGGTCAAACGCCTGAACATGCTGAAGCTGCGTACGGAAGGATCATCCACTTCCGCGTCGGGACAGCCGCCAGCAGGGAAGATCTGCAGATCCTCTGGACAGCCGACAGCTTTGTTTTTGACCTGACCGGCTGCCGCCGCGGAGTTCATGGAGGGCGAGCGGCGGAATTCCTGTCGTCATGATCGCCGTGGGCGTGCTAACATCAGGACGATTCGTGCCGCGGTTTGTCCGTAGGCAGGTTCTCATACCACGTGGGGAGAGGATTGATGTCAAGTGCAGAGAACGAACTTCGCGGTGACTCTGCACCTCGCAATCCTTCGTCGCTGCAGACATTGTCCCGGCGAGAACTCAGACGACGAATCTGGCACATGATTCCGGGGCTGCTGGTGTTGCCACTCAACGTCGTGCCGCATGCCGATCCGCTTTCGTCGACACTGCAACTCATCATTCTGGCGGCTGCGTTGATTTCAGCTGGCCTGATCTACATCCGTTTCCGGCAGATTCGCAGGCATGAGCAGGATAATGGAACAGCTGCAGTAGCAGGCTATGCCGGATCGGTGCTGCTCACCGTATTGCTGTTGCCGGATCGGCTGGAAGTGGGACTGGGAGTTCTTGCCATACTTGCCTTCGGTGATGGCTCGGCGACGACGGCGGGTAAGCTATTCGGTGGGCCGACACTGCCATGGAATCCGCAAAAGACACTCGCCGGCCTGCTGGGGTTCATCCTCGCCGGCGGTACGGCGACAACGCTCATGTACTGGGGCGAAACGCACAATCCGGAGGCGATTGAACCGCCCCTGACACTGGCTTTGGCATCCCTGCTCACATTCCCGGCCGTATTCCTGTCGGCGCTGGTGGAATCGCTGAATTCCCGCATCAATGACAATATCCGCGTCGGGATGGTGGCAGCAGTCAGCCTCGCCTCCCTCAGCATGCTGCGGTGACGTGCCGGACGCTTCGCATGCAGGTGCTGTACGGTAGTCGCTCGGTTCACCAGTGAGCCGACCTGATCGGCAGAATCCCTCCGGCGGTACCACCGGTTTTTTGTGCCCAGGCCCCCCAACCTGAACTGCTGCTGAACTCTCCGCCGGTGCCACCCACCGAACGCAATTTGCCGGGCCATTTCTTCCGTGCCACCCACCGGCGATTCCTTCGGTGCCAC
>JALRDR010000537.1 GCA_023262145.1 Planctomycetaceae bacterium
ACCACGCCGAACGGGTACCTGCACCAGCTCCTGCAACCGATCTGCTGGAAGAGTTTCAGGCCTTTACTCAGGAACTCCACGCATCACTCGATCTGACGAGAGTGGCCGGAATCGTTGCGGAGCACGCTACCGCCATGCTGCAGTCCGATCGAGCTTCTGTGTTGTCTCGCAGTGGTCGATCATGGCGCGTCACGGCCATCAGTGGCCAGGCTCGGATCAATCGCCGCACCAGCCAGTTACAGGCCATGGAGGCATTTGCCACAAGTGTTCTGGCCACCGGCCGTTCTTTTGAATTTGACGCCAGTCATTCGCTGCTGCCCTCACAGATCCAGAAGCCGCTTGCTCACTATCTTGAACAGAGCCACGCCCGACTGGTACATCTGCTGCCACTGTCCTGCCCCAACTCAGATTCCACTGCGGCAGCCGCCGAAAGCGCCAGCACCACTCCGCAGTTTGCTCTGCTGCTGGAACAATTTCACGACAGTGCGCCGGCCCCACTGCTTCAGGCGTCCTCCGACCGTTTCTGCAGACAGTCGGCACTCGCGTTGTTGAATGCCCGTCGGTTCACTGGAATACCGTTTCGTTCGCTGCTTACATTGCCAGGGGCAAACTCTCACGGGCTGTCGGCACTGGCACGCTGGTGCCTGAGTGCAGTGCTGATGATCGCCATGATTGCCAGCCTGTGCCTGATTCCGATGGAATATCAGGTGGCAGCGGTGGGCAGGTTGATTCCAGCGTCACACCGGCAGGTCTTCTCACCGGCTGTCGGCAGCATTCAGGCCATCCATATCAATGATGGTGATACGGTCCGCAAGGGCGATCTGCTGCTGGAAATCTCTGATCCGGCAACAGACGCAGAACTGATGGAACTCCGCAGTCAGCTCACCGGCCGAACTCGAGAGCTGCTCGCGTTGAGAACGCAGTGGCACCAGGCACAACAATCTGCGGCACGTACAGAACTGCTCCGTCTGCAATCCCGGCTGGAACAGACAGAAATTGCCATCGCAGCGCTTGAGGAACAGATCGCCCACATGCTCGAGTACGCAGCACAACTGCAGCTTCGCGCACCAATTGACGGTGTGGTGGTGCTGACGCTGCCCGCGCATGAACTGGAGGGTCGACCGATCGCACGCGGCGAAATTCTGCTGGAAGTCTTTGACCTCGAATCTGACTGGGTACTTGACGTCACCTTCGAAGAACGCCGGTTCGGTCATGTCGGAACGGCCGTAACTGCCAGCCGCGACGGGACAATTCCGGCAACGTACCGACTCCGCTCCGATCCGTCCGAGCTGTATACAGGAACGCTCAGAACCGTTGCCGATCACACATCCCGACTTCATGGCAGCACACCGGTGATCCGAGCACTCATTGCCACAGATGCATCCCGACCGAACCAGCATCATCTTGGTGCAGATGTCGATGTTCGCATCAACTGCGGTCAACGCAGCTCCGGCTACGTCATGTTCGGAGACACCATCGATTTCCTGGAACGAACGCTCTGGCTCTGACCCGGTGCAGGTTGTGGTGCCAATGCAGGGCCGCGATACCTGCGGCTTCACGTCAGTGGTATTCCAGTACCGGCTCCAGCCCCAGTCTGTGACAACCCGAGACATGCTCAGCATCACGCCTGAGCAGCTGCCGACGTTGCAGAAACGCCTGCTGCTCCATTCGTCTCTGAATCGATCGCAGCGGGCTGAGGGCAGGCTCTCCAGTCCGACTATTCCCTGACTGCTGCAGCTGACGCCGCTCACGTTCCGAGGCCGCTTCCATCAGCTGATCTTCAACGCATGCAATCTGCTGAAATACTCCAGGACTTCCCTGACGGCCCGTGCGACCTTCCAGCTGACGATCGATCCGTAATGAGGAATGCAGTTCTGTTGCCAGGACCTGCAGACCTCCCGATGCCTGCGCATCTCCCTCAACCACGATGTCTGTGCCGCGCCCCGCCATATTTGTTGCGATGGTGATTTGCCCTGCTGCTCCTGCCGCGCTGATGATTTCGGCCTCCCGTGCAAGGGAACGCGCATGCAGAATCTGACATTCAAGGCGATGCTGCCGTAGCATCACACCAATCTGTTCGCTGGAACGAACTGATGGCGTCCCAATAAGCACCGGCTGCCCTCGACGTATTGCCTGCTCCGCCTCTGCCGCAACAAACTGCAGCTTTTCCTGCAGTGAAGAGAATACACGAGGCGCGCGGACCGTGACCGCTCGCGGGCGATGCGGCTCGATCACGCGAACCTGCAGGCCATATACGGCAGACAGTTCTGCGGCAACAGACTGAGCAGTACCCGTCATCCCGGAAATCCGCGGATACAGGCTCAGAAACTGCTGCACACTGATTCCGGCGACCACCCCATGAGGACGGGAAAGTTCCACGCCTTCGCGAAACTCAATGGCCTCCTGCAGCCCCTGCTCCCACTTTCGTCCCTCCAGAATCCGTCCTGTGGATTCATCAACAATCTGTACGCGTTCATCGGTCACAACGTAATCACGATCACGCGCAAATCTGACCTGCGCCAGTACTGCCTGACGAACTCGATTCAGTAATTCCGACACCGCAACGCCACTCACATCGGCTGGCGCCGGCTGCAGCAGGATACTCCGGCGGCCCTGTTCGGTGAGGCAGATCGTGCGATCGCCGCCGTCGACAACAAAATCCGTTCCCTCAACAAGGCCGGCGGCTCTGCTGTCTGCCCACTGCAACATCGTTGTCGCTGGCCCGGCAGCATTGGCCACTGCAGAAAGAATCAATGGAGTACAGGCCTGATCTATCAGGACACTGTCGGCTTCATCAATCAAAGCTGCAGCCAGCGGTCTCTGCACAGACGATGTCACCCCCTGCACGGCAGCACCCGAATTCTCCCGCAGCCGATCACGCAGATAGTCAAACGCGAACTCCTGCACTGTCCCGTATGTCACATCGCATTGATATGCCTGCTGAC
>JALRDR010000818.1 GCA_023262145.1 Planctomycetaceae bacterium
TGCTGAGGCAGGTTGCAGCTGCGGGCCGCAGCGAATGCAGCAGTCATTGCTCCGAGCGGCATTCCGGGTACAGAGCGAGGCTCACACATCCATGACTGGCCTGAGCCACGGTTGCTGACCAGTCAGCCAGGTAACCACGACGCGGTCCGGCGGATGCTGGTCGCTTCAGGGAGTCTCGTCTTCGCTGCAGTTCTGCATCATCAATGTGCAGATGAATGGTCCCTTCCAGCAGATTGAAACTGATCTGATCACCATCCTCAACGCAGGCGATCGGCCCACCGACAGCAGCTTCCGGGGAGCAGTGCACTCCGATTGCTCCATGAGAAACTCCGGACACACGCGCATCTGAAATAAGAGCGATGCGGCCATCCAGTTCCGGGACGGCCAGAGCTGCCGATGCCACCAGCACTTCCGGCATGCCACTGGCCACGGGACCAAGATAGCGCAGGACAATAATGCTGCCGGGAACAATCCGCTTCTGCTCCACCGCTTTCACGATTTCCCGGGGATCGTCGAAGCAGACAGCTGTTCCGCTGAAGTGCGGATCCTTCATGCTGGAAACCTTGAACACAATTCCTTCCGGGGCCAGATTTCCGAAGCAGACCTGCATGTCTGCAAACTCCTTGAAACATCGATCCGGAGCAACAATCAGGTCCTGGTCAGGGGGTGGCTTTGGCACATCCCTTAAGTTGTGTTCCATGGTCTCCCCGGTGACCGTCATGCAGGAGCCATCCAGCAGGCCGTGATCCAGCAGATGCCTGAGCAGCACTGGCGTTCCGCCAATCCTGTGCAGGTCCACCATGGTTCGTTTTCCGCGAGGAGCGAAGCTGCACAGAACAGGGGTGCGACGAAAGATATCCTGCAGGTCACGCAGGCTGAAATCGACACCGGCCTCCCGTGCAAGGGCAAGGATGTGCAGCACTCCGTTGGTGGAGCCACCCGCAGCAGCGACGGCGACCGCCGCGTTCGTGAAAGCGGCTCTGGTGAGAATATCGCGTGGACGCAGGTTGCGCTCGAGCAGTCTGGCCACCGCTGCACCTGCCTGACGACACTCCGTCTGCTTCTCAGGATCAACAGCGGGGATGGAGCTGCTGGCCGGCAGCATCAGCCCGATGGCTTCCATGGCAATTCCCCACGTATTAAACGAAGCGGCAATTCCGCACCCGCCGGGTCCCGGACAGGCGCGGCGAATGATCTCCGCTGATTCTTCGTGGGTGATTGCACCGACGGACGCCTGGGCCTGTGAGTCGTAAACGTCGAGGATTGTGATGTCACGATCCTGATAGCAGCCGGGCAGGATGCTGCCGCCACTGACAATCAGCCCGGGGAAATTGGTGCGGGCGAGGGCCATTGCAAACCCCGGCCCATTCTTATCGCAGTTATGCAGCCCTACCATCGCATCGTAACAGTGTGCGGTGATGACACATTCCGCGCTGTTCGCAATCAGGTTGCGGGAAGGGAGACTGGCGTTTCCTCCTTCATGCCCCTGGGAGATATTATCGCTGACTCCGGGTGTGCCGAAGGGAAATCCCAGCAGTCCCGCATCACGGCAGCCTGCGGCAATTTCCTGTGCCAGCTGATATGCGTGAACATTACACGTGTTTCCTTCCAGCAGCGGCACACCGATACCCACCTGTGGTCGGCTGAAATCCTGCTCATCCATGCCCAGTGCGTAGTAAAACGCTGTGATACCTTTTTGCCAGCCGTGGGTGAGCTGATTGCTGTTCCAGTTGTTCATATTCGTGCTTGTCTGCGTGTAAATGTGGAACTCGGGAGGAAAGGACTGCGATTTCAGGCGGGCATTCAGAAGGGGGTTCCAGTGAGCCGTTCCCATGCTTCGAAATAACGTTCCGCTGTTCGCTGAATAATGTCTTCAGGCAGTTCCGGTGGCGAGCTGTTCTTGTCCCAGCCTGATTGCTCCAGCCAGTCACGAACGAACTGTTTGTCGAACGAAGGCTGGCCGTGTCCGGGTTCCCAGAGATCAGCGGGCCAGAAGCGCGAGCTGTCCGGAGTCATGACTTCGTCGATCAGAATGATCTGGCCATCGATGAGACCGAATTCAAACTTGGTGTCAGCGATAATAATGCCGCGTTCAGCCGCATAGTCACGTCCAGAACAGTAGATCTGCAGGGTCAGTTCTCGAAGTTGTTCAGCCAGAAGGCTGCCGATCTGATCTGCCATTTCATCAAAGCTGATATTCTCATCATGTCCCGATTCCGCCTTCGTGGCCGGTGTGAAGATCGGTTCCGGAAGCTGATCGCTTTCCCGCAGGCCGGAGGGAAGAGGGATGCCGCAGACGGTGCCGTGCTGCTGATATTCCTTCCATCCGGAACCTGCAAGCCAGCCGCGGGCGACGCATTCGATGGGAATCACGTCGGAGCGGCGGACCACCATGCTGCGCCCCTCCAGTGCGGCCACATCTGTGCCATCCGGAAGTCCGGCATCTCGAGGATCTGCGCTGAGGAAGTGATTTGGAACGTCAAGTCGGTCAAACCAGAAGCGGCTCATGCGCGTGAGCACTTCGCCCTTGCGTGGAATGCCGGCCGGCAGTATCCAGTCGAAGGCACTGATTCTGTCAGTAGCCACGAACAGTAGCCGGTCGCCAAATTCATAAACGTCGCGAACTTTGCCACGTCGGGGTTCAAGACCGGGGATGTGGCTGGAGAGCAGAATCATCCTGAGTGGTACCAATACAAAAGGGATTAACAAAAGTGGTTCGTCCGCCTGGTCACTGCCGGGACGGCGAGCGATTGCGATGTCTATTCAGCCAGGGGACGTGGTGGATTCTTCCAGTGTCCGGAGGCGTCGCTGCCCCGCACGACGACCCCCTTTTCGTTCCAGTTCATACCAGCTCGAACAGCAGTCGTGGTGTACCGCAGGGTCAGCCCGCAGCGTCTGCGTGTGGAGCAGTTGGCGTCAGATCCGTGCAGGAGCAGGTCGCTGTGCAATGAAGCCTCTCCTGCCCGCAGAACATTGTCAACAGTCGGACCTGTGCCGTAAGACTCCGCGTTCTCCACGGTCTGATTGAGTACATTATGTTCCTCCGGCGTACTTTCCCTCCAGGTGAGGTGACCGCTGTGGTGGGAGCCGGGGATGAACTTCATGCAGCCGTTCTCCGTATCCGCGTCATCGATGGCCAGCCAGACCGTAACTGCGTGAGACGGGCTCAGCGGCCAGTAGCTGGAATCCTGATGCCAGGCAACTGCGGCGGAGTCCCCGGGCATCTTGCAGAAAAAGTGTGAGCCCCACGCGACAATGTTGTCTCCCAGCAGATCCGCGACAACGTCGATGATTCGTGAGTCCGTGAGGATGTCGTAGACACGGCCGTGTTTCAGGTGCGCAGTGCTGATGGAATAACTGCTGCGCCCTGCCGCCAGAGTCTGCCTGAGCAGATCGTCAAAGTAGCACCGCAGATCAGCAGCCTCATGCGCTGACAGAATCTGCAGCGGGCTCAGAAAACCCTGACTGTTGTAGTGGCTGATCTGCGATTCGGTGAGGGTGACTGACTGCTGCGGATCCGCCGGACGGAACGCAAACTGACGCCGCAGGTCTTCCAGCGTTGCACTGTCCGGCAGGATGCTGAACTCGGAAGAAGATGCCACCGCTGGGGTCTCCTGATGTACCCGCAAATGTCAAAGTTCTGCGGCATAAACGAACGAGGAATGCCGGCGATGAGTATCCTGCCAGACGTTGCAGAAAATGCGAGTAAACCGAGCTGCATTGACAGCGATTCGGCGACCCCTCTCAGAAGGGGGACTTGCCGCCCGCATTTCAGCGGTTGTCCCTCTCGCTGCCCGGCAGCATGAACAGTTCAAACCGCTGCAGTGATGCCTCCGAGTGATCATCGAGGTAGGTTGAAGGGTAAAGATTTGTGGTGCTGACGGGCCCTGCGACGTAGTGGAAATCTCCCAGCCAGCGAAAGTTCTGTTCCTCCTGAAACCATGTTTCCCAGAAGCCCGGACTGCGGCGGGCATTAGGTCCGAGCACCAGGAATACCGGGCCCGACTGCCGTAACTGGCGGCTGTTCAGATGCCCCACAGGCAGCCCCGTCAGGCCGGCCTGATGCAGGTGGAACAACAACGGGGGTTCCGCGTATGAGTAAACGACGGCGCCTGCAGCCGTACGCTCTTCCGGGGTGAGTTCCGGGATGAAGACTGACGGGCCTGACCGCAGCTGCAGCTCATCCGGAATGATCAGTTCTCCGGTGATCGTTCTGGGCGGGTTGACGTCGGTCCCTGCCAGGCTGGCGCAGCAGACGTCGGCTATTCTGGACGCGGCAGCCTGGATCGTGGTGCGGTCAGACAGGAGTCGACAGCGAATCAGCTGGTCTCGATCGAGAAGGTACAGCTGACCCATTTCATCGATACCGGTGACTGCAGCCCCGACCGCCACACATGCCAGCAGTGACAGTGAGGAAACCATTTGTCTGGATGAGCCGGAACCGCGGGCCGGTCGCTGAACAGCAAGCCTGCGGGTGGTACGGATTCCCGCTTCCAGCCACCATGACAGTCCACCTGCGGCAAGCAGCCAGATCGGGCAGATGAGAGCCAGAAACAATCGTGGGTAGGGAGTGTAGAGTGGAACTGTCAGGAGCAGCCCACCGAGCCACGCCAGCAACGTCCACAGCCAGATTGCCGACGGAAGCGGCGGATGAAAATTCTGATCAGACTGATCTGACTGCTCGTTTGCGGATGTGGTCGGGAATGACTGTCCGCGGTACCGCATCGGCCATCGCAGCAGTCCCGCTACTCCACCGGCTGCCACACAAAGCAGTACGCGGGTGGCACCGACACGCATACCGATGATGAGCAGAAATAATGCTGCCAGAGAAAATCGCAGCAGGCACAGGCGGTGTGTCGCGGACTCCTCGTTCCACGTGAAACGAAATGATGAACGCCAGCGGAAAGCGGCTACGGAAATCAGAACGGCAGACAACGCGACAGTGCCGGTGAAGCCCTCCAGATAATGCTGCAGCTGCAGATGCTCAAGCAGGTGGTTCCACCAGCCGGATACGCCCCGCGAATAACTCAAATGGTGCTGCAGAACAGCAGAGTATCCACCCTGCTTCTGCAGGCTGACCAGAAAGGGGGCAAAGACGCACAAGGTACAAACGGCCTGGACCAGCAGGCAGCGAAGCAGTGAGAGGATTGAATGTGAGCGACGACCGCCGGTGATCCACCAGGCCAGTGAACCGGAAGCGACGATCGCGAATGCGAGCCAGCCAGTGTACTTGAACCACCAGGCAAGCCCTGTAAGTCCGCCAGCAATCGCAGCTCGGGAGAGGCTGCGGCGAAAGACAGCATCTGTTCCGATGCCCACCGCCAGCAGCATGAACAGCAGAGCCGGCACATCGGTCATTGCCATTCTGGAAAACAGAACATGCAGGTCGCTGCCAGCCACGATGCCCGCACCAATCAGCCCCGCTGCAGTCCCGAACCACCTGCGGTTGAACCACCACACGGCAATCGGGAAGACACTTCCGCAGAGCATTGCGGGCAGAAATGGAGCCAGAGATGTCGGGATGGGAAGCAGAGCGCAGAGTTCAATCAGCAGCGGCAGACCGGGGGGCCCAAAGAACTCGCGGGATGGCCACGAACTTCCTGTGAGTGGATCAAGCCAGAGCACAGAGGCGTAGACGCCTTCATCAAAATGATCGACGGCTTCTCGCTCCGGCACCATGATTCGCAGCAGGAGTGCTGCAGCCACGATGGCAGCCAGCAGCAGGTACTCAATGTTGCGGACCGTACGCGACATGAACAATGCTGCTTTCATCTGCCGGCGCCGAAAGCAGAGATGATCCGGTGCCAGGTTTCGAAGTGTCGATTTGGAGGGTGGCAGGCATAGCTGAATATGGAGCCGGGTTGCCCCACGCCGACCTTGCATGGTGTCCTGCCCGAGCCCGCATAATGTACCCCTGAAGATGCCTCTTGTAGATGATCCGTCCGCATGCAGCGGAGAGTTTTCGGAATTAGCGAACACTTCGGGGCGTATCGGGAGAGATTTCGTTCCACGTGAAACGAAATCTCTGTCCTGTACCCCCACAGTGTTTCACGTGGAACGAATTCTCCGCCATGACGGCCGCTACTGACAGGCAAACGGAATTCCGCTGTCATCGTTTCTGTTCCACGTGAAACGATTTCCCGTCGGTCCATGTTCTGCGTGTTTCACGTGGAACGAAATTGTATTCCGAATCCGGATTGTGGTTCCAAATGAAACGGTCTGCGGTGGCAATACGAAAGGCGATCCGGAAATTCGGGAAACCTGCTGGTGCAGGCTGAAACAGGGTTGGTGCGGTTGTGACATCTGACGGGACGTTCAATAATTCTGGCAGAGCGAGCAGGTCAACCCGCTGAACCAGCGCGGGAGATCGCATCAGCCTTGCTCGTTTTTTCAGATCATTGTCGCAATCCACACTGATTCAGGTGAACAAGATGGCCCAGTCGGAAGCCTCACGTCTGTATGACGAAGCTCAGAAACTTAAGTCCACAGACCTGGATGGCTGCATCAATAAGCTGCTCGAACTTCTTGAATCACATCCGGATCATGTACAGTCGCACATGGCGCTCGCTGTCTATCAGCAGAAGCAGGGGCGCCCGGAAGAGGCGATCAGGCATGCAGTTCGAGTCACGGAAATCGAATCCGGTGACCCATTCTCGTTTACGCAGCTGTCCGTCATCTACATGCGTTGTGGAAAGATCTTCGAAGCGGAAGAGGCGATGGCGAAAGCGCGGATGATGCAGGGGAATCCAGGACATCGCTGACACCTCTGAGTCCTGGCCGCGTTTGCATGTGGTCTCGTGTCCGCCTGTCTGCAAGGCATGCTGAAGCCGACTGGCTCAGGGTGAAGACTGCTGCTGCAGAACATGCAGGCGTACTGAAAGTTCCCGCACGCGTTCCACACAGATGCCGGCGGAGCGGTTTTCGGAGTCGCAGACGGCTCCACGGACGGCAACGATATCCGGGGCTGTTCTGGCAATCTCATTCAGATGCTGTGAGCGAAGCTGACCGGCGAGAGCCAGCTGAATGCCGGCTGCAGCCGTCTTCCTGCGGATCTGCAGCAGCAATTCAGCAGAACACCAGTCAAGCAGACAGGATTCATCCTTCTGCCAGGTGTCAATCAGAAACACGGGTGATCTGGCTGCGATCGCTGTTTCCACCAGCAGCAGCGGATCCGGGGAGTTACAACGCACGGCATCTGCGTAGGCTACAGTCACCCAGCTCCTTGCCGGCTGAAATTCTTCCGCAAGGTCCCGCCACTTCTGTTTCCAGTTATCCCATCCGAGGGTTTCAGAGAGCCCTGTCTTCAGATAGCGAAATTCTGCCGGGATCGTGGATGGGTCTGAATGGGTGTCGGAAGCCCAGTCGCGGAGTTCTCCGAGTGCTGCACTGAGCGGAATGGTCGGATAATGCCTGCGAACAATTGCGGCAATCTGCTGCAGCGTTTCAGGTGCAGCCATCCCCAATGCTCCAGCTGCGGGCTGCTTGACGTCAAGGATGTCGGCTCCGCCCTGAAGTGCAGCGGAGACTTCGTCTGCATTCTGGACGGAAACGAGCAGCTTCACTGGAGTAGTTCCTGATCATGATTCAGCATGTCGAAGACGGCTCGCGAAGCGATTCGACATCGGAATGTCCGACCTGCATTGAATCCGGGACGTGACGTTGACCAAAGCAAAACCCCCCGGTCTGGTCAGACCGAGGGGTTCGTGTTCTTCAGAGTTGGCCGGAGCAATGTTCAGGAATCTGCCGACTGTTCAGCGGCATCGGCATCACCATCTGACTCAAGTTCATCGCCACCGTCGTCATCGAGATCAAGTTCTGCGTCGACATCCACATCGTCTGTATTCTCTGCCTCAGCGTCTGCAGAAACATCCTCGTCGTCAACTTCCGGTGTCGGGTTGGAGACCTGAACAACGGGCGTCCCATCGGAATTCAGGGCTTCTTTGAGTGGCTGCAGGAAGTACTTTCGCTTGCCTTTTGCGAGCAGGGTTTCGAGGAGTTCCTCTGCTTTTTCCTTTTCATAAAACAGGAAGCGGCCTTCTTCACGCATCGTACTGCTGTACACGACCCAGACGAGTCTTCTTCGCTGCATCTGCTCTCGAGCGCGTTTGGTGCGCGGCTTGGCCGCTTTTCGCTTCTTTGTGACCTTTTTTGTAGCGGTCTTTTTCTTACTGCTGGCAGTTTTTTTTGTTGCTGCCTGAGCTTCTGCCGCTTCTACTTCGCGACGCAGTGCCTGTCGACTTTTCGCCATTGTCACTACCAGAGAGATGGAATGTGAGAAGAAAGTAATTGCAGTCCGCATCCGGAACGCCGGACCTGCGGGCAATCCTGCGGCAAATCAGCGAGCAGTTTATCTGCGGGCCGTCACCAGCGACCAGACGCGTCAACGCCTGCAATTGTGGTCCGGATTCTCCTGCAAAAGATAGCATCTGCCACGGATAATCGCCACTCTGAGCAGCCGGGGGCAGGGATTCCCGAATAACGGATTGCGTCTGGTCCGTGTGCAACGATGATCAGGAACGATGATCAGGACTGCGAATTACAACGCCGTAGTTGCCGTGCGGACCCTGTCCTGGACCTGTTGAATGGAATCAAGCATGGCTGCATGGTCGATCCTGTGGACGTTGACCGGCTGCCCGATTTGCTCCAGCATCGTGACCGTCAGGCGTCCCCCCAGATGCTGCCGGAATTCTTCCAGACCGGCAAACAGTTCATCAGTTCGCTGCAGTGCCGGATGCGAAATGAGGAGGCCAAGGCGTTGCAACGCCTCAAGAACTGTGCCGGCATCGTCCGCAGGCAGACCATGACATAGACTGGAATAGACTGTGTCAATCGCCACCCCGATGGCGACCGCTTCTCCGTGTCGGAGCTCAAAGCTGGTCATCGTTTCCAGCTTGTGGGCTGACCAGTGGCCGAAGTCAAGAGGACGTGCCTCGAGCATTTCAAACGGGTCACCGCCTTCGGTAATGTGCTGCAGATGCCATTCGGCCGACCTGCGAATCGCTGGCCACGCCTGTGGGCCGCGGACCGCGATCTGCTCTGCATTGGCATGCAGCCAGCGGAAAAACTCACCATCCTTCAGCAATGAGACCTTGATTGCCTCTGAAAAGCCGCAACGAAAGTCTCGGTC
>JALRDR010000625.1 GCA_023262145.1 Planctomycetaceae bacterium
GTGGCATTCATTTTTGCAGGAGCAAGGATCTGTTCCTGCATGAATTCAGCATAGGATTTTTCTGAGACGGTTTCGATGACACGTCCCAGCAGGCTGTAGCCGACATTGCTGTAATGAAATTCAGTGCCCGGGGAGAAGTCGAGCGGCTGCTGCAGCTGAAACCGGATGACATCGGCAATCTCCGGATGGCGTTTCAGACCAAGTGTGTTTCTGATGCGTTCAATGGCGAACATGGTGTCACCGGAGCGGTCCCGATCAAACCCCGCAGTGTGCTGCAGCAGTTGCCGAATCGTCACCTGATTCCAGCGTTCGTCAGCGGCGAGTGCAGCAGCGATGGGAAACTGCTGAGGGTGTCTGGCGAGCAGCGGGAGCAGTGGCTGTGCGAGATTCAGCCGATCTTCGCTGCAAAGCTTCTGGACAGCGGCTGCCGTCAGCGGCTTGGAGAGACTGGCTATGCGCAACTGTGTCTCAGGTTGCATCGGCAGTTGTTGATCCACGTCAGCAAAACCGAAACTGCGGTTGTAGATCAGTTTGCCATGACGGGCCACGGCAACAGTGACCCCCGGCAGATTCTCAGTGCGGAGCAGAGTTCTGAAATATTCATTCAGCGGTTCCAGTTCACGTCCGGTCTGTCCCTGTTCCGGCAGCGGTCCTGTGGGCAGAACCAGGCCCTCCTGAGGATGTCCTTCCGTCCAGACGGCAAGGAACAGTCGCTGACGATTGAGTAAGTAGGACTGCTGGGTGAGGATCTGCCAGCCCGCGTCGGCATACTCAGCGCTGCGCTCTTTGAACTGTCCGGGAGTCAGGTTGTATAAGGCAACCCACGGGAGTTCCGCGGTGTTCTCCTGCAGGCGCAGGCGGAACACCTGTCGTCCGCTGCGAACTCTGGTGGTGAACTCCGCGATGATCTGCGAGTCCGCCGGAACCTGTTGAAGTGTCTGCTGCAGTTCTTCTGCGCTCAGGATCTGCAGCTGGTCAGGAGCAGGTGGAGCCTGAGCCTGTATCGGGGCTGTGATAAGCACGAGCAGAGCGGGCAAGACCAGACAGATTCTCATGGTTCGCGACTCCAAAAAAACAGGTCGTGAAACCAATGGTTTCACGACCTGCTCAAGTTCCTCTGATCACACTCTGCCGGATGTCCACGGCAGCATCAGCCCAGCTTTTCCAGCACGGTATCAATCAGATTGTATTCCCGCGCTTCAGCGGCACTCATGAAGTTGTCACGGTCCGTATCGTCTTCGATTTTCCGCAGATCCTGCCCGGTGTGGTGGAGCAGAATCTCATTCATTTTCTGCTTGATTCGGAGTACTTCCTTCGCATGGATTTCCAGTTCTGTTGCTGTTCCTTCCATGCCTGCGAGTGGCTGGTGAATCATGATGCGCGCGTTCGGCAAAGCGTTTCGCTTGCCCTTTGCTCCGGCAGTCAGGAGCACAGCGCCCATGCTGGCCGCCTGGCCAATGCAGTAAGTGGCCACATCACAGCTGATGTACTGCATGGTGTCGTAGATTGCCATGCCAGCGGTAATGGAACCACCGGGACTGTTGATGTAGAAGTGGATATCCGACTCTGGATCATCAAACTGCAGGAACAGCAGTTGTGCGACGATGCTGTTGGCCACGTCATCGTTGACCTGGCTGCCGAGGATGACGATGCGATCCTTGAGCAGGCGGCTGTAGATATCCATCGCCCGCTCATCGCGACCGTTTTTTTCAATGACATAAGGGACAAGTACGCTCATTTTGGGCATTCCATCAGACGGGCTGGAGAGGTCCTGGCAGAGTTGCAATGTTGAATCAGGAAGACGACTTCGCAGCGACTGGCTTACGTTCAAGAATCTCGTCGACAAGTCCGTACTCACACGCCTGTGTGGCGGTCAGGTAGTGATCACGCTGAGTATCCCTGGCGATGGTGGCGATCGGCTGCCCGGTGTGGTCAGCCAGAATCTCATTCAGCAGTTCGCGAGAAGCCAGGATATCCTTTGCCTGAATCTCAATGTCAGAGACCTGTCCGCCCACCTGCCCATACGGCTGGTGAATCATCATCTTCGCGTGCTTCAGGGCAAACCGTTTCCCCTTTGTGCCACCGGCAACAAGGATCGCTCCGCCACTTGCCGACAGTCCCACGCAGTAGGTGGCAACATCACACTCAATAAACTGCATGATGTCGTAGATCGCCAAAGTCGCGGTTACCGAACCACCAGGGGAATTGATGTACAAGTGAATGTCCTGGTGACGGTTTTCACTTTGCAGGAACAACATTTTCATGATGATCAGGTTGGCGCTGCCGTCGTGAATCGGACCATCCAGAAAGATGATACGATTGTCCAGCAGCAGATCGCCAACAGTCATCTGTCGCTGGGCGGAATACTCCCGAGCGGCAACCGGTGCATAGTTGAGACGAGGATCCCTCATTCGTCAGTTCCTGATTTCATGTTGCGGTCAGCAGTGCAGGCTGACCGAGGAATTCAAATTCATTCCCGCCCGGATTCTTCCCGGGCCGGAGTTGTCAGTTGGCAGAAGATTGCGAGAGTAATTCCTGCTGAATCGTGCCTGATGGGGTAGTCGTAACGCAATCGCCGATGACTGGCAATGTCTGCCAGCCGTTCGAATCGCTGACATCCGTGGTTGCGACATACCGATCATGTTCCTGTCGAGTTCTCTTCAGGTTCTTACTAATGCCCTCATTCTCATCCAGATTGTTGCAGTGGTCTCCAGGCTGGTGTTGCCGGACTGGTAAGAGAACAGAACGGGCGTGAAATGCTGCAGCCCGGAATTGCCTGCACTGACGATTCACGCGACCGCCGGACGCTGAAAGAATTCTGCGGAACGGTCGGTCACAACCCGGCACAGAACAAAGACCATTTGCATCTGCAGTTATAGACAAAGATCCAGTTTGCGTCGCGGGTAATTTTTATTGCACACGGCAGAGTTACCGGCGACGGCAGAGGCAATGACGGCAACAGCGTCAGCTGGCAGATAACTTTGCCAGCTGACGCACTTCTGCAGTGGACTGAAGCTGCAGCTGAGCCGGAACAGGGCATCGCGACCGCTTATTCTTCTTCAGTCTGCTCTGTGTCATCAATCAGTGACGAGGTCATTCTGCCGCTGATTGCTCCGGAAACCGACGTCTGCGACTCGGGAACAAGCGGTTCATGAGGCACGTCTTCGAAGCTCACTTTTTCGAGCAGGAAGTCGATCGTCTTTCGTTCACGCAGCTGGGCGTAAAGGTTTTCGATCATTCCCGACTTGACCATGCGGGCCCGCAGTCGCCGAATGGGTTCACCACTCTGGTAGGCCATCATGGACAGTTCAATATCGATCTCCTGCGCGGATGCTTCGATTCCCTCTTCGGTCGCAATGCGATCAAGAATGAAGTGTTGTTTCAGCGCGGAGCGGGTGTCTTCGACAGCATTCTGGCGAATCTGCGACTCGCGAGCAGCAATCTGCTCACGGGTGAACCCGGCCTGACTCATTTCAAGTATTTCACGACGCAGTGCATTGTCCGTCTGCTGACGCACCAGCCCTTCCGGAAGATCCCAGTCTGCAGTGGATGTAATCTGCTGGAGCAATTGGGAGCGAGTTTCCTGACGCTGCTGGTAAATCAGCTGTCGTGAGACGGAGTCCGAGACGAGCCGGTCAAATCCTTCCGCGTCTTCCAGCCCCATTCCTTCAAGGAATTCTGTATTGATTTCGGGGATCTGAAGTTGCTGGACTTCATGGACGGTGAACGTAAGCGAAACTTCTTCGCCACGCATTTCCACAACGGGGCACTGGAGTGAAACGCGAGTGGTGGTTTCGCGTTTGTCACCGGCTCGGACGCCGAGCATCAGTTCATCAAATTTCTGAACAGCGGCATCGGGGAAATTCAGAACCGGCAGGACACGCACCGACTCCGCTTCAAATTCCTGGATTTCCTTTCCCTGCCAGTTGCAGGTGATGTCGCATACGACGTAGTCACCAGCCGCCGCTGCTTCGGTGGTGGCCACGCGAGCAGCACGTGACATCAGGAAGTTCTGACGCACAAGTGCCAGATCCTCGTCGGTCACTTCACCGGACGGACGTCGGATGGTGATTGAGCTGAAGTCCGGAAGATCGAATGTGGGACGCACTTCCACATCAAATTCGTAGTGGAATTCGCCACTGTCCGGTACTTCCAGATTCTCAAGGTTCAGACGCGGCTCACCGATCGGCTCAATGTTGTATTCTTCTGAGATCTGGTCGAGGCTGGCCAGCAGCACTTTCTGCTTGATGTCCGAAGCGATTTCGGTTCGAAAACGCTTAAGGAGCAGAGCAGCGGGAACCTTACCCACGCGAAACCCGGGCACCTCTGCCTTTTCGGCCAGTTCGATCAATGCCTCTGATCGAATTTCACTGATGTCATCTTCGGAAACCGTGACGGCGATGTGCCGCTTGCAGGCTCCAGTGTCCTCAATCTGCACCTTCAGTGACATTTTCTGGTCGCTTTCGGCGACCTGCGTTTCATCGGAACTCATTCTATTCCCCAAAAACTGCTGAATGAAAAACGCATTCAGCTTCGGCGAAAACGATCGCTCACCGAGTTTGTTGCTGTCATGGAAATCGGCAACTTCGCCCTCGATAACGATCTGCAAAATGCTGCTGCAGAGGGCTGTCCCCTGCACATGATGTCATGTCATACGCCCAGGCCGGCAAGTGCTGCACGGCAGACTTTTGCTGTGAAGGCTCTGGATACGCTGAAAATCGGATTGCCGTCAGATGTTTCTTCTTACCGGCGGCCTCGCAGACTCTGTTTTCTTAACAAGATGAATCTGCTGGGAGTAAAATGACAGGCCATGCGGAAAATACAACCTCAGCATTGCGACTGTGGCCCCGCGCCCCGGAAATAGGGGAACTTTCCACATTTAGCCCGGCTGATCCGGGCTTGCCGCCGGAAGTTTTCCTGCGGCAGTCTGCGGTTCCGGTTCCCATCGTGCAGTACCGTGCCCCGAAACTTCGCGGGGGCAGGGTGGCTTGCATGGGGTGAATGGATGATTTGGGGCATCTGGGAATTTGGACGAATGGATGGTCCGGGCAGCGCTGGGTATTTCTCTGCGACTGCCTGGCCGTACACAGGACAATCCGAGAATTACCCGTGGCCGCACGTCGCGGAGCAGGCTGCTGTGCGGCAAATCCAGGCGAGGAGCCTGATTGCTGGGAACACATTCCTTGTCGGATCCTGAATCTCAGAATCAGCTGGTGAAATGTGGTTGCAACGATCAGGCCTGTTGTCAGCAGAGTGATCCAACACGGTCGATCGGTTCCGGCAGGGTGGTCAGCGTGAACGCAGGAGCAGGGCTGCGAAGGGGATGAGGCCGGGGTTAACGCAGAGTGACGCCGCGGATAGTGCGAAGTTCAGGCCGACTGCATTTGCCCGTGGATTAAAGACCACGGCGGGCGGCAAACGCTGATGCAACGGGCGAATCAAAGCCCTGGAAGTCCGGCGTGGTGCCAGACCGTGAGGCGAAAAACGAGTCTCAGGCGGAGCGGAAGCGTGCAGTGCGACGGCGACGATGAACGCCTGCAGCTCTCATGGAACGGCCCACACCGCGGGACGTGGGCAACAGAGGGGCCATGGCAAAATGGCCCCGGAAGATTCGCGCCGACAGATTCACCGCGGCAGCATGGCAAATCCGGAACGGACTGCTGCCTGCATCGGAAGCAAAGGAAAAGGCGATTCCGGCAGGGATATGGAGAAAGAGCGGGTGAAGGGACTCGAACCCTCGACAACCACGTTGGCAACGTGGTGCTCTACCAACTGAGCTACACCCGCAGCAGGAATACAGAACTTCAGGTCCGGTACTCCGAGAGCGGGATTATGCGTTATCAATTGTTTGCGTCAACCTCGCTCCTGAAAAATTGTACTGTCGAGAATCCGGGCGGTCCGGAAGATAGGGTTGGCATCAACGCTGAGAACTTTATTGAGTTTGCCGCAGAGGAGGGCAAATTGGCCTGAGGGTTGGGTGAAGTGCGATTAGGATCTGCACTGTGGCTGCCAATTCGTGCGGTGGTCCCCCCCTATCTGACGCAGAGTGTTGTGCGGTTGGGAATTGAGTGCGAATCCCCTGCAATGGGTCAGTTTTCGCTCGATTTTGCAGTTCCTGATGGGAGACTACTGTCGCTGAGCAAGTTCCGCGGAGGGTCATGATCAGGAGCAGCCGAGTGAGGTCGTTTGCGGCTGGTGGTCTGATGGCTTCGATGCAGTTGTTCGGTGTCCTGCAGTTTCCGAGCGGTTAAGGCCTGGTGTGTTCCTGCGTCGGGCTCTGATTCTGGTTCAGTTGTTTCGGTCTGCTGAGATCGAAAAAAGGCATTTTGTTATGAAACACGTTCTTTCTGCTCTGGTCATGAACCAGCCTGGTGTTCTGGCCCATATTTCCGGCATGCTGGCATCACGGAATTACAACATCGACAGTCTTGCCGTCGGGGCCACGGAAACTCCGGAGTTTTCACGCATCACATTTGTTGTGAATGGCAATGAAAAGACTCTGGAGCAGGTACGCAAGCAACTGGACAAGATCGTCACCGTGGTCCAGGTACAGGATTTCTCCGGCGAAGACTTTGTAGAACGTGATCTGATGCTGATGAAGGTCAGTTCCGGTGAGGGAAGACGGAGTGAGATCCGGGAGATTGTTGACATCTTCCGTGGTCGAATTGTCGACGTCGGGGCCAGTCATGTGATGATTGAAATCTCCGGTCGAGAGAACAAGATTGAGGCGTTCATCGACCGGATGCGAGAATTCGGCATTCTTGAGATGGTCCGCACCGGCCGGATTGCTCTGCTACGTGACCGTACAATTACCGAAGACATGCAATCGGAAGCGGCAGCAGCTCAGGTGTGAATCGCCTGCGACGGTCCGGCTGGATCTGCTGAATGCGCGGTGTGCAAAGCGGCATTATGGTGCTGGCTGGCAGACCGCGTTTGTTTGCGCTGCGGCAAGGGACACTCCTCC
>JALRDR010000688.1 GCA_023262145.1 Planctomycetaceae bacterium
CCAACCGGACACAAGCGGCGATGCCAATAGTGCCGCGCAGAAGGCTCTCCGGTGCGCTACCGGTGCGCTACCGGTGCCACCCACCGGAGACCGTCCTTGCCGTCGACTGCGTCGCTGGTTCTGCCGCATTCCGCATAATCACATGCATTCCGACTGCGGTGCACCTCACCTGGCATGGGTCACAACGCAGCAAACGCTCTATTCTTGAGGAATTACAGACATCTACGGGAAGGTTACACAGCGTTTCTGTGAGTCACCAACGCCAGATTAGGCGGAATGTGGCCGAACACGGGCAAGTCCTTCTTTGTATCTCCGCTGCCGTGCTGGAAACCACGAGGTTCGGCAGCCGCAAGACACAGATCAAACACTGTCAGTCGTTGAATTGGGACGCATTTCGTGGGAAAATCCACAAAGAGCAGCGGCACCAGATATTGCCGTATTCCGCAGAATACATGTTCGCGGGAGTCGAGATTCGCGGCCAGCAGTTCGAAATGAATCGCAGACATGCTCCATGAATCAACTCGACTCAGCCTCACGATGTATGATGTGTCAAACGCCTGGATCTCAGATATGGCGACAGCGATGAACAATCCATATGCTCTACCGGCGGCGAACAAGCCCTCAACAGACGTGACATCAACTCCTCGGCATTCTCGCTGGCGCATAGTTCCAGCAGCATTTTCTTATTTAATCGGCATCATGAGCTCCGCTGTAACAGGGGCAGGCACGGTCGTCAACGTCTATGACTTTCTTTGGATGCAGAGAGCCGATGAGCCACATGCTGCGTTACTCATTCTCATATGCGTATTATCTATTGTTTTCAGTGCATCATCGCTTTTTGCCGGCAGCAACTACTGGAATGGAAAGTACCGATCTGGCCTGATCGCATCCGGATCGGGAACACTCTGTGGATTGATGATTGCAGGTATTCTCTTGACTGGCTGATTCGGACTCCTGGACTTTATATGTCGTCTCTGGGCAAGAATGCATACGCAGCACCCTCGATGAGGCCCGCATCTTGTGAAGTTGTTCTCATTTGAGTCACAGAAACGCAAAGAAGCTCAGCTGCGCACAATCGGTTCAACCGGAGCCGCGGGCCGCGCGGATTTGAAATGGAAACTTGGTTTGCCGCGTGCCGGTTAACCGTGTCGTCATCCGCGACGAACCCATGACTGAACCTGAGTATCCAGACGCCATCGACCCAGGCAAAGTTGGGGACTACGATGCGCATACCCGTGCTGGCGGCGGCTACACGGGGGACGCCGTGCTGGAGTACCGTGTCTGGATGCATCCCGAACGTGGTGCACCGGATGAATTTGATGGCAATGATTACTACATTCCATTCGCAACATACGCCGAGGCCCGCGCATACTACGAGCAATACGAAGGCTGTGAAGAACCCCTGGCCCTTGTATTGCAGCGTGAGCACATCAACGAACCTCAACCGGGTGATTTCGAGCATATCACAACAGAACGAATCACGGAGTGGCCCCCTGAGTTATTGTCGCGGCCGCAAAGGACCGAAAGGACAATTCCCGACTTTTTTGCACCGGATGCACCGCCCAACCGACTCGATATCATACGTGGACTTGCTCCGCCCAGGACTGTCCAGGAATAATCGGATAACCCAGTGGATTAGAGACTCGCGTAGCGATCAGCGGAGCCGAGTTCTAATTCTTTGTTCAAGGAGC
>JALRDR010000707.1 GCA_023262145.1 Planctomycetaceae bacterium
CACGACCTGCACGCCACCATGCTGCACCTGCTGGGGATCAATCACGAACGGCTCACATTCCGCTACCAGGGACGTGACTTCCGGCTCACCGACGTGCACGGAAATGTCGTTCAGCAGATGCTCAGCTGAGGATTTCGCGAATCACCTGACCACGGTCAATATCCAGCCGCCGACGGCCCGGGATTTCCAGCTGATGCGGATCCAGCCCCAGCAGATGCAGGACGGTCGCGTGCAGGTCTGTCACATAGTGGGCGTCACCAAGGGCGTGATAACCCAGTTCGTCCGTTTCCCCGTGGACAAAGCCCCGCCGAATTCCCGCACCCGCCAGCCATACCGTAAACCCGTTGGGATGATGATCCCGACCGGTCGTACCGCCGGAACGTTCTTCCAGACCGGGAGTCCGCCCAAACTCCGTGCAGAAGACAACAGTCACATCATCCAGCAGGCCACGGCGTTTCAGATCCTGCAGGAGTCCGGCGATCGGACGATCAATGGATCGACACATTTTCTCATGATTTTCCTTCAGTTTCTGGTGCGAATCCCAGGTGCCGTATGCTGAAGGAAAGACCTGCACAAATCGCACACCGCGTTCCACCATCCGCCGTGCGGCCAGCAAACGCTGCCCGGCGACCCTGGTCGCGTCATCATCAATTCCATACAGTTGCTGAGTCTCTGCGGTTTCCTCCGCAAAGCTGACCGCTTCCGGAACAGCACTCTGCATGCGGAATGCCAGCTCGTAGGACTGGATTCGAGCCTGCAGCTGCTGGTCTCGCGGGTAACGCTCCGCCGTGATGCGATTGAGTGAATCAAGCAGCGCGAATTCACGCGCCTGCTGTTCGGCGGTCTGACCAGCGTGTCGAGTCCCGAACTGCAGCGGATTACCGGGATCCAATTGCAGCGGGACGCCGGCGAACTGCGGCCCCAGGTAATACGAATCAATGGATTCCCTCGTGTCAGTGCGAGTTGGCCCGCCAAGAACCACAAACCGCGGCAGATTCTCATTCAGATTCCCCAGCCCGTAGCTGCACCATGCTCCGATGCTGGGCTGCGTTTCATCCAGCCGATGCCGACCGGTGTGAATCTGATTCTCTGCCGCGTGATCATTGTCCGTCGTCCACATGTTGCGCACAAAACTGATGTCATCCACGCATCGAGACAGATATGGCCACCAGTCAGTAACGGCAATTCCGCTTTCGCCGTGATGGCCAAACCCGACCTGCAGCGGGTAGATCGTCGGATAGACATCGCGAATATTGATCTCTTCCGAGGGGACACTGCGAAACCGCTTCCTGTGCAGCGGTGAATCAACAGGATTTGGAAAAGGCGTCTGGGAGTATGTTTTGCCCGCATACCGATTGAGTGCCGGCTTGGGGTCGAATGTTTCCATGTGGCTGTAGCCACCACTCAGAAACACCCAGATTACGCTCTTTGCCCGCGGTGTATCAAGCGCTGCAGTCGTGGACTCCGCAGCACCGGCAGGACCGTCCCCCGCCAGCATCGCCCCCATCGCCAGACCCGTAAAGCCCATCCCGTAATCGGCCAGATTCCGGCGGCTGATCTGCTGAGAATGATGATCGCACGACATAATGCTTCCAGCCTCTCGATTCAGCGTATGGTGACGAAGTCGTTATGGTTGAGCAGAACGCGAACGAGTGCTGTCCGCGCTGCCGGCAGACCAGAACCAGCGGCCTGTTCCTGCTGCAGGTACAGCTCGCACAATGAGAGTTCCGCTGCGGCAGGCTCTCTGACCAGAATCTTCAAAAATGCCTGCTGAATCCAGTCTGAATCTGATTCGGCAGCAATCTGCCCGGCCAGAGTTCCACTCACGCGATGAACCAGCGGGCTGTTACTGAGCGCAAGTGCCTGCTGGGGCATCACCGTAGCCGTTCGCCGAAAGCACTCTGTCGGATCCGGTGGATCAAAAACCTCCGCCAGCGGATTGTTCCCACCGCTTTCCGGGAAGACTTCGTAGTACAGACTGCGGCGATTCGTGGTCATGGCGGTCGTGTTCAGCAGCGGTTGCCCGCCCATCGTCAGATCCAGCTCAGCGGCGATCGCCAGCAGATTATCGCGAACCTGTTCCGCTTCCATACGCTGCACCGGCATTCGCCAGAGCCAGTTGTTGTCCTTGTCACGACTGAGTGATTCTTCATTCCCCTCAGCAGAACTGCTCATCCGGTACACGCGACTGCTGACAATCTGCCGATGCAGTTGCTTCATGCTCCAGCCGTTCTGCATCAGTTCCACCGCCAGCCAGTCCAGCAGCTGTGGGTGAGTTGGTTCCTTGCCGCTGCGGCCAAAGTTGAACACGCTTTCGACAAGTGGCCTTCCAAAGTGCCTCATCCAGATATGATTTGCAGCCACGCGGGCTGTAAGCGGGTTATCCGGATGAGTGATCCAGCGTGCCAGTGCCGCACGCCGCCCGGTGCTTTGACGCACACTCAGCGGACTGAAGCTGGTGTACTCTGTGGAATCAGCCGCAGTCCGCAAACTCTGCTCAGCGGCCTGCACAGCATTCATGGCGACATTCTGTGCGTCACGCGTCTGCTGCTGTTGTTCATCTCGCTTTTCTGTACCCTCAGGCAGCAGCAGTGCAGCAGCGTGAGCCTGTTCCGCCTGCAGCAGACTCAACCGCGCCGTCGCCAATGCTGATTCTCGTTCTGCCCCCACTGCCGCCCGTATCGCCTCGTCGCGCTGCCCGGCACTGAGGTCCGGCAGATCGCGAGCGTCGTCTGCTGACCAGATTGCCTGCAGCCGCTGTACCTGCAGCTTTGCCGCAACAACACGCTGCTCCGCAATCAGTCGCGGCAACTGCTGCTGTCGAATTTCCGCCTGGACGGCCTGCAGTGCAGCAACCGCAGGCTGCAGCGTCGCATCGCCTGCCGTTCGCGATGCGACAGCCCGCGATGGCGTCCTGGTCTGCCCAATTGATTTCCACCCGGCAATCCCGACAACGGCCTGTTCGAGCGGATAGAGCGGTGGTTCGAAGTCCCAGCTGAGCAGCGTTTCTCCCGCCTGAATCTGCAGATCATCCAGCAGGAACCGAGTCTGCTCCCGGCAATCCACAAAAATCGGTTGCTCCGGATCCACTGTCGGCTTCCAGCCATTCAGCGCCACCGGAACGGCATCAACCAGTGTAAGCTCCCCTGCCCGTACCGTCAGTCG